>VGKN01000310.1 GCA_016867055.1 Candidatus Omnitrophota bacterium | reverse complement strand
CACTTGCACCTGAGATAATAAATTCTATTGCATCGTTTGCGTCCATAATCCCACCCATACCGATTATGGGAATCTTTACACTATTATACACTTCCCATACCACCCTTAGCGCAACAGGTTTTACGGCAGGCCCGCTTAAACCGCCTGTAATATTTCCAAGGAGCGGCTTCTTTGTATCAATATCAACCGCCATTCCCAATATGGTATTGATAAGACTCATGGCATCTGAGCCGGCTTCTTCGGCGGATTTTGCTATCTCGGATATATCTGTTACATTAGGAGAGAGTTTTGTAATAACTGTGAGTTTTGTTGATTTCTTTACCTCTTTAACAACCGCGTAGGTTGATTTTGCATCCTGGGAAAAATTGAGTTTTCCTTTTCTATATTCAATATTTGGGCAGGAGATATTAAGTTCAAACGCCTTAACACCCTCATCCTCAAGCTGTTTTGCGAGTTTGCTAAATTCTTCTTTGGTATAACCTGCTATGCTTACGACAAAGGCGGTTTTTAGGGTTTTTAGAAATGGAAGTTTCTCTTTAATAAAAACCTCTAACCCGCAATTTTCAAGCCCGATTGAGTTCAAAATTCCAGAGGGGGTTTCAACAATCCTTGGAGGCAAATTTCCTTCTCTTGGTTTTAAAGTTATTGTCTTTGTTACAAAAGCCCCGAGTTTATTAATACCTATTAGGTCTTTATACTCCTTGCCATATCCAAAAGTCCCTGAAGCAACAAGGACAGGATTCTTAAGAATAAGTTTTCCTATTTTTACCGATAAATCTATCTCCATATAATCTCATCCGAGTTAAACACTGGGCCGTCTTTGCAGACAAGTTTAAAGCCACCTTTTGTGCTGACTGCGCAGCCAAGGCAGGCGCCCACTCCGCAGGCGATAATTTCTTCAAGTGAAACCTGGCAGTTAATCCTATGTTTTTTCGCTATCTTTGAGACTTCCTTAAGCATAGGATAGGGACCGCAAGCATAGACAGTTGACAGTTGACAGTTGACAGTTGACAAAACCTCTTTCAACAAATCGGTAACCTTGCCTTTAAAACCTAAAGAGCCATCTTCTGTGGCAATTTTAACGTCACAACCTAATTTTTTGAACTCGTCTTTGCATAAAATCAGATTTTTGGTTTTAGCGCCAATTAAGACCAGTGGTTTTCTGTGAACTGTGAATTGTGAATTGTGAACTAACTTTTCTGCAAGGAAAAGTAGTGGAGCTGTTCCCATCCCACCAGCAACTAAAACTGTCGTCTGTCGTCTGTCGTCTGTCGTCTGAAAATCAAAACCGTTGCCCAAAGGGCCGATAATGTCTAAGAAATCTCCTGCCTTTTTCTTAGATAGAAACCCTGTGCCTTTGCCTAAAACCTCGTATAATATTTTAAAGGTATTCTTCTCTTTAGATACGCTGTGGATGCTGAATGGCCGCCTTAAGAGCGGAGTGTTATTATCAGAGCATTTTATATGGACGAACTGGCCAGGTTTAGCAAATCTTGGAATATAGTCAGAAGAAATGGAAAGCTCATAATAAGAATTTTTAATGTGATGATTTGAAATAATTCTTGATTTACATAGCTTCATTTAACATGCTCGTAAAAGATTTTTTCTCGCTACTTTTTACTTCTTCTAAATGATATTCCTGAATAGGTTTTACATCCAGGCTGCCTTTTAACAGTGCCTCTATGCCGTTTACAGAGGCCTGTGCACCTGGTATGGTAGTTACACAGGGAATGCCGTGCATTACAGCAGTTGAGCGGATTTTTATCTCGTCTTTTCTGGGACCCTTACCTGTTGTTGGGGTGTTTATGATAAGGTTAATTTTCCCATCTTTTATGTAATCTAAAATATTAGGTCTTCCCTCGTGAATCCTCTGAATTACCCTAACGTCTATGGCATTTTTATGTAATGCCTTTGCAGTTCCTTCTGTGGCTATTATTTTAAATCCTAAATCAAAAAGTTTCTTTGCTATAAATATTATTGCCCTTTTATCCTTATTTTTTACGCTTATAAAAACTGTGCCGCTCGTAGGAAGGCTTGCGCTTGCTGCTATCTGGCTCTTTGCAAACGCCCTGCCAAAATCTGTGTCAATCCCCATTACCTCGCCTGTTGATTTCATCTCAGGGCCTAATATTATATCTACGCCCGGAAATCTTACAAAGGGAAATACGGATTCCTTAATTGAAATATGCGCTGGCATTATCTCCTTGGTAAAACCTAACTCTTTAAGTGTCATCCCTGCCATAACCTTAGCGGCAAGTTTTGCTAAAGGTACGCCTATTGCCTTACTCACAAATGGTATTGTCCTGGATGCCCTAGGATTTACCTCAAGGACATATATGGTATCGTTTTTAACCGCATACTGGATATTCATCAAACCCACTACATTTAACTCCTTTGCCATAGCATAGGAATATTCTCTTATTCCTTCTATTATCTCATCCGATAAGGTATGCGGAGGAAGGACCATTGCGCTATCGCCTGAGTGAATTCCTGCCTCTTCTATGTGCTCCATTATCCCTCCGATTACAAATGTCTTGCCATCCGCTATCATATCCACATCCACCTCAATGGCATCCTCTAAAAACTTAT
>VGKN01000309.1 GCA_016867055.1 Candidatus Omnitrophota bacterium | reverse complement strand
ACCTTGAGAGGAATGGGCAGGGGGGCAGATTTTACAAATGCGTATAGCTAACACCCCTGATAAAGAAATCCTGCATTTCTTGATGGATATTGAACAACTTGCCCAGCAGGCAGGTAGACTGCTGAACAGGGCGTGGTTTTATTACCAGATGTTGAGCTTAAAAAATATACCAACTCTTAAGCCTCCTACACCCCAGGGGGTGTTAGGGGAGGGCCAGCCATTTAATGAGGATTTCGTTAGCCGCCATATTGCAGATAGCGTAATTCAAGATGGAGACTGGAGTGGGTTTGATTTATTGTTTAGATTTTTAAAGGACGGGACAGTTAAACCAGCTGTAATAGCCAATACCTTTGGCTTGGCATGGGATTATGTTTTAACCCAGCAGTTTCATCAGATTTTTTCTGCCTGGAATGAGTTAGCAAGTAATGCAGGATTGATTAAATCCGGAGAAGGTGTTTTGGAATTAGCGGAGGTTTCTCGGTATTTTACTGATATGTTTTTGATTATTAGAGAGGAATTAACAAGAAGGGATACAGCAGGTAAGGGTCATACAGCGGCTCTAAGGAGACTAAAGCCAAGGATATTAGCCGAGTGTAGAGATACATTGGAAGAGGGAGCCGCGATATTAGGATTACAAACCGCCGAGGCTAGAGAAAGAATAGAAAGGAAGGTGGCTATACTTTCTGTTTTGTGGGATGCTCCCTATAACCAGGAGCTAATTTCTTTAGCTCCGGTAAAGGCCTTATTTCTCAGATTATTAAGGGATTACCCAGGGGCTAATAATGATATTTTAGAAGAGCTTATGGAGCGTTTTTTAATTATGCTGAAATCAGCATATTCAAAAAACCTTCCTCCGCCATGGACTGAGTTTGAGAAACTGCGCTCTGCTTATTCCGTAGATGAGGTCTTACTTAAAGCGAAGGATAGAAGGTTAACCGATGTAGAGCTTGATTTTTTTGAGGAGCGTCTAAAAGGCACTGCCCAACCATTGGAATTATCGGGTAGTTTACTGGAAGATATAAGAATGCAGATACCGGATTTTGTGATATCTTTTGCTGAGGATATGAAAATCTGGAGGGGCTCGCGCTTTGATGTGGTGGAATTTCGCGACCAAGAGAAGGGCTTGGTCAGATGGGCAGTTGTCCCAACGGGAGATGTTAGGTTTTTAGGATACGCCTTAGAAGCAATAAATGATTTTATTGAGGTATATCGGGATGAGAGATACCGCCATTGTTTTATGAAATCCCCTCAATACCAAAGCCTATTTATCGCTGGGGATAATCTTGAGGCAGAGGCCAGATTTGGCATAGGGCTACCAGTGGGATTTTTGGGATGGGCGATTAGCCCCCAGCATATATTGAGCTTAGCGGTTGTCTTTAAGGTTTTTGCCAAGACACGTTTAGCGCGCAAACTCCACTTTCAGCATGAAATAATATTTCATGGCGGGTTTGAGAAGTATGTATCCCCTGATATGTTACACATGATTTCTGCGACTACACAGGAGGGATATTCTTATTCCCTTCAAGGAAGGGCTGACCCCTCGCTAATCCATCATTTACCAGCAAGGCTACCGACTATTATCTCTATTAATCACGGAGGGTTTGGTCCTGGGTTGCCCTATTGTATGGCTCGCTTGGTCTGGAGGCCTATTATCAATTCCCTGGGCAATCAGGCGGTTGATTTTCTTGTGGATTTCTTCAGCGCCATAAATAAAGCTGAATGCGAGCATAAAACCTTCAAGCGTATAATGCAGAGATATTTTGGCACAGAGAAAGAAAGAGGCATACCTACCCTACGCAGTTTAGGCAGTTACGCCTTGTTTGAGACCGAGGGTATTTTAGACCTGCGCCAGGCAATCGCAGAAGACCTTGAGCGCATAATGGAGTTAGAAGGAAATGGCTTAATACGGCTAGAATATTGTGATTTATTTAAGCCCGAATGCCGCCTTACATTAGACGAACAACAAGCTATTGTTAACAGGCTAAAACAAGGCCCCTCTTTTGGCGATGAAGAACAAAGGAAGGCAGAGCTTAAACGCTTGCTTGAGGCTGAAGGAGATAAAAAATTGCAAGCAGCCTTAGCTTCTCCAGATGAGCCTCGTAAATTACAACGTTTCTATAAGATTCAAGCCCAATACTTCAGGGATAGCTTAAGCTTTATTCGTTCTCAAAAGTTTCAATTGATTTACGAAAGCACCAGGCAAGAATTAGAATTAGCTTACACCTTTGGCTTGGCTGTAATGTTGCTAAGATTGGCTAATATTGAAAGAGATGAGGGGTTAATGGCAGAGGCCGAGGCGTTGCTTAGAAGGATTAGTGAGTTAGGCGCAAGAAACGGTAATAATAAAGGGATGCTTTTATATATTAATCACCGCATAGACCAAGAAAGGCAGATGGTGACCTTACCGTCAGCCAAAATTACCTTAACAGACCCAGCGGCAGCAAGTGCTCAAGAAATTTATACTATGAATTAGGAAAAGGGGAAATGGAAGAGATAAAGAAGATTTTAATTATATCCTCGGATAAACATTTAAAGGATATTTTCAGTTTTTGCCTTGACGGCTGGGGCTATGAGGTCTTTGTTCAGGACTCCCT
>VGKN01000308.1 GCA_016867055.1 Candidatus Omnitrophota bacterium | reverse complement strand
TCCTTTCATCATAGTTAATACAGACACTAAATTCCCATAAATCCTACCCGTATTGCCTCTAATTAATTCCAGCGAGTCTGGATTTTTTTTCTGTGGCATCAAAGAACTGCCTGTGCAGAATTCATCTCCTAATTCAATAAACCCAAACTCACTTGTTGACCAGAGAATAAAATCTTCTGCTAGGCGAGACAGGTGCATTTGTAAGATAGCCAATGTATTTAAAATTTCAATAACAAAGTCTCTATCGCTAACATTATCTATGGTGTTTGCAGGGCTGTTTATACTTATATTACACTTTAACTCTTTAGAAAATTTCTTGGTTAATTGGGTTAACTTATTATAACTCTCCGATATAGGAACTCCAGAAAGCGCACCAGATCCAAGATATAAATCTATATTTTTATCAGCAGATTCCAATCTTTTAGAATCCCTGGATAACATCTTATGGTACGCCATAAGATAATTCTTAAGTAAAATTGGTTGGGCATGCTGCATATGTGTGTATCCAGGTATCCAAACTTTAGTATATTTTTCACTTGCTCTTCTAATTTCAAAACAAAGTCTCGCTAATAATACCTTTCTGATGTATACAGACTCCCACTTACAATACATTTTTACATCAAAAACCACTTGATCATTCCTTGACCTAAAAGTGTGAAGTTTTAATGCTACTTTACCCCATTTTTTCTCTAACCTGTTTTGAATTTCTGTATGAATATCTTCTGATTTTTTATTATATTTAAATTTGTTAGGTTTGTTTTTATTAGTATTTCTCAAAATAGCATAAAGTTCTCTTTTTAAACTAGTATATTCTTGGTCAGAAAGTATATTTAAACCACATTTATGCAAGACCTCAAGATGGAATATAGAACCCCAAAGGTCATAATAAGCAAGTTTATGATCAAAACCAATAGACTGCGAAAATTTTTCAAAATTTGGGTCTATTTTTTTGCTAAACCTTCCACCCCACAACTTTTTTGCCATTTTTACCTCTTTTTGATATTTGATTTTTGGATTTTGGATTTATCTCTGATATGGCATTCCCCATATTTTAATAAAACCCTCTGCCAGCTTTTGGTTGAATTTATCATCTTTGCCATAGGTTGCCAGTTCTTTTTTATATAACGAATAGGGCGATTTTCTACTCACCGGGATACAGTTTCCATTGGACAGTTTCAGTTTTATGGCGCCAGTAACATACTCTTGAGTTGCGTTTACAAAGCTGTCCAGAGCTTTCTTTAAAGGAGAAAACCAAAGTCCATAATATACAAGTTCTGAATATTTAAGCGAAACAATTTCTTTAAAATGGGTTAGTTCCCTATCCAGAACCAAACTCTCCAACTCTTTGTGGGCAGTATAAAGGATGGTAGCAGTAGGTGCTTCATAAATCTCCCTTGATTTAATTCCCACAAGCCTATTTTCAATTAGGTCCGTTCTTCCAATTCCATAAAGTCCACCAATCTCATTTAATAAGTTAATCAAATCTTTCAATTTATAAGTCTTTCCGTTTATTTTTCTGGGAACACCCTCTTCAAAATAAATCTCAATATATTTAGGGGATTTAGGTCTTAAGGTAGGACTTTTGGTTATTAGATAGGCATCTTCGGGTGGTTCCTGTTCTAAATCTTCAATAATACCTGCCTCAATACTTATTCCCCAGATATTTCTATCTATACTAAAGGGTTTTTTCTTTGTTACATCAATCGGTATGTTATTAATTTTGGCATATTCTATCTCTTCCTCCCGTGATTTGAATTTCCATTCCCTTACAGGAGCAATTATCTCAAGACCCGGGTCTAATATACCCACTGTTACCTCAAGCCTTACCTGGTCATTTCCCTTTCCCGTGCATCCATGGGAAACTGCATTAGCCTTTTCCTTATGGGCAATTTCAACAAGGTATTTAGCAATTAAAGGTCTTCCTAGTGCAGTTGAAAGAAGATATTTCCCTTCGTATATTGCATTTGCCTTTAATGCCGGCAGAATAAAATCATTTATAAACTCATCCCTAACATCTTTTATATATATCTTGGATGCGCCTGCAACCAGGGCTCTCTTATCTATTTTTTGGAAATCTTCATTCTGCCCTAAATCTGCTATGAAACAAACAACCTCAAAACCCCGTTCTTTTAGCCATCTTATAGCGCAGGAGGTGTCTAAACCTCCTGAATAGGCAAGTACGACCTTTTTCGCCATTTAAAAACCCTTTCTTTATTCTGATTCCGTTTCCGCTGGTATTGTTCGCACTACACCATATACCGGTGGCCACCAGCTTGTGCCGTATTTTATATCCACATATGCACTTCCGTAATATCTAACACCCACAGTAAAGGTATGATTTGTCCATTCTGTTTCATCAGCAAAGGGTTGTGGCTGTGGATTTACTGTATAACCTGCCGCGTCAAGTTCTGTTTGAGTCCGCAATCTCCAATAATTTAAAGTGGCATCATACACCCATCTTTCCTTCCCCATATAAAAGGAGGGGTCAGGATAATCATAAATCTTCCTTTCAAGTTCATATCCTAATGCAAGGTTCCAATTTCCAATAATTCTTATATCAGTATTCAGCTGGGCTTCTGTAAAGCCATGATTTTCGTAATAACTTTCTTCGTCTCTCGGATATTTTGTTTCAGGCTGATG
>VGKN01000307.1 GCA_016867055.1 Candidatus Omnitrophota bacterium | reverse complement strand
ATAGCTAGGCGAGGAGTAAAATTTTGGATAAACCTTGTTACAATCGCCGACTAAGCCAGAAAAATGTAGATAATTAGCCGACTTGCAAGTTATGTTAAGAAGTTTTTGGCTTCCACATTATTTTCAGCCTTATATTCTAGCATACCTATCCCCTTCCCCAGAGCGCACTTTTTCAACTTTCGGCGGTCATGGTCTCGTTGCTTTCCGCTTATTATCCCCTATGCACTGGATACGAACTGTGAAACGAAAAGTTAGGCGGAAAGATATTTCCATCTTGACAAGTTGAGATGACGACGATAATATGAGGCGATAATCTGTGCAAGCATACCTGAGTAAGCGTAAGATGATTGTTTATATACTGGATTAGAAATTAATAATTTTACCCGATAAGTACGATAAGTAAGAGAAGGAGGTTAAATGTCAAAAGTAAAAGCTACAGTTGTTGGGTATGGTGTTATTGGCCAGCGGTTGGCTGACGGAGTTGCTTTACAGAAGGATATGGAATTGGTAGGAGTAGTCGATGCTGCCCCTACTTTAGCCGTAAGGGCCCTACATGAAAAAGGTATGCCTTATAAACTTTATTGTGCTTTCCCGGATAAGATAGCTGACATGGAACGTGCTGGGATTCCTGTTTCTGGAACCATGGATGATATCCTGAAGCAAGTCGATGTTATACTGGATGCTACGCCGGGCGGGATTGGTGCGAAGAATAAGGAAATTTATAAGAAGTATGGTAAAAAGGCGATATTTCAGGGTGGCGAGAAAAACGAGGTAGCGGATGTATTTTTTCATGGTTATGCCAACTATGAAAAGGGCTTAGGAAAAACCTTTCTAAAATTGACCTCTTGCAATACTACCGGGTTTATAAGAGCAGTGGATTGCTTAGATAGGGCTGTGGGAGTGGAAAAGGTGGCAGTTACAATCGTTCGCCGTGTTGCCGACCCCGGAGACACCCACCGCGGCTTGGTTGATGTCCTTATGGTAGACCCCATTCCTAGCCATCAGGCAAAAGATTTGATGCTAATTATGCCCCATGTGAAAGCTACGGGTATTCTAGTTCACACTCCAGTATCGCATGGGCATATTATCACTATGGTAGTGACACCGAAAAAAGAGATTACCAAAGAGAAGGCGCTTGAACTATTCAATGAGCATCCGCGCATTAGGGTCGTAAGAATTGCCGATGGTTTCAATTCAAATACGTCATTATTCCAGTATGCCAGATTTTTGGGTAACCCCAGAGGTGATATGTATGAAATTGCCGTTTTTGAGGAAACCATTGGTTTTAGTGGCAAAGATATAGTTTTTGCCATCAATATTCCTCAGGAATCAGTAACTATCCCGGAAACCATTGATGGAATCAGGGCTTGTATGGAAATGCAGAAGGACCGATTAGAGGCGGTATCTTTAACGAATAAATATTTAGGTTTAACAAAAAAGAATTGAGCGAGGTGACGGAATTTAATGGCAACGCGAGATTACTTGACCTTAGATGATTTTAATTACGAGAGTAAAAGAGTATTATTGCGAGTAGATATTAATTCTCCTATCGATCCCAAAACCAAAAAAATTGTAGATGAAAATAGAATTAATCAGAGTCTGCCAACTATTAAGGAGCTGGTAAATAAAAAGGCAAAGTTAGTCATTATAGCTCACCAAGGTGATACGCTAGATTATCAGAACCTTATTCCCCTGAAAGAGCACGCAGAAAAACTTTCCCAGAAGCTGGGGCAAAAAGTCCAGTTTATTGATGATGTTGCTGGCCCCGCTGCTCGAGACAAAATTAAAGGCCTTCAGGAAGGCGAGATTTTATTGCTAGATAACCTGCGCTATTTGACTGAAGAGATATCTACTTTCGAAGATGCGGTGAAGCTTACTCCCGAGGAGATGACTAAGACCTACCTGGTAAGAAATCTAGCCCCGCTGTTTGATTATTATGTTAATGATGCCTTTGCTGCAGCACACCGTAGCTCTCCAAGTATGGTGGCTTTTCAAGAGGTTCTACCAGCGGCAGCCGGCATACTCTACGATAGAGAGGTAGGCACTCTGACCAAGGTATTGGAAAGCCCGAAGCGACCTTGCATATTCTTGTTAGGTGGGGCAAAGATATCCGATGCTTTTGGTATGCTGTCAAAAGTTTTATCAGAGGGCTCGGCTGATTACGTCCTCACTGCTGGAATCACTGGCCAAATTATGCATCTTACTTTAGGTAAGAAATTGGGCTCTCCTTCAGAGAAGTTTATTACTGACCGAGGGCTAGAGAAGTTTGTTGAGCCAGCCAGAGAATATTTGAAGAAGTATTCAGGCAAGGTAGTTATCCCGGTAGATTTTGCAGTAGACGATGGCGGAAAGCGGCGCGAAGTAAGCGTTGATGACCTACCGGTTGAAAAACTAATTATTGATATCGGTTCTAAAACGATACAAAAGTATGAGAAGGTATTAAAGGAAGCCGGAACGATATTTGTCAACGGACCGGCAGGGGTTTATGAACAAGTAATTGGTGCCTATGGGACTAAGCAACTATGGAAGATAATTGGTGAGGCAAAAGGCTACTCGGTGATTGGAGGGGGAGACACAGTTGCTTCTGCGACTCGCCTTGGAGATTTATCAAAAATAAGCTATGTTTGCACGGGTGGCGGAGCGC
>VGKN01000306.1 GCA_016867055.1 Candidatus Omnitrophota bacterium | reverse complement strand
CGGTAATTTTTTTTTAATTCTCATAGGAATCTTTTTCTTTTCTATAACTACTCTTTCGCAGTCAAATATAATCATAAAAAATCTCTCCTACGAATGGAAGACAGATGGTTTGTTGATAATAATAGAGACTGAAGAACCTTCAAATATTGTCTGTCATGCTGTAAAGAACCCGCCCAGCATAATAATAACCTCTCCCGACGAGATTTTTACAAACCAGCCTAATATAATTAAAATTGGTGGAGTGGTCAAAAGTATAAGGGCGGTTAAAGGATTAAGGAAAATCCCTGAGGAATTAGACCCTTCATATTATAACACCTCTTTTTTTGTAGTTGATTTAAGTGCGCCCAAAAAATTTACCTCAAACAAAGAAGACACAAGATTTATTTTAACTGTAAAGGAGGACCCTGTTAAGGGATCTAAAAAACCTTTTTATACACATATAAGTGACCTTGTAGAAAAGATATATCCATCAGAAGAAATTGATAAGCCAAAGAAGACAAAAAAAGAAAAGCCGAAAAAGCAAGAATCGGTAGAAGTAATAAAAGAACCCAAACCAGCCAAAGAAACAGCCAGAGAAAAATTGAGCGATACCAAAGGGATGCGCGATAAAGAGATAGAATTAGCATTAAAAAAACTTTCTGAGAAACAAGAGACAGCTGAAGAGACAAATCTTGAAGACTTGGCAAAACAAGAGAGTAAAAAATCAGTCAAAGAAGATGTTGTATTGGATAAGAAGAAGGAATCTGCTCAAAAAACAGAGATAGGAAAGCCAGTGTCTAAAGAGATTAAAGAACCAGAAAAGCGTGTGGATATTTCTATAGCAGGAGAGAAAGAACAAAAAATTCCAGAAAGCGAGTTAAAACCTCAACCATCCGAAAGCAAAACAGTAAAAAAGAAACAGGCGGAGAAAGATGTGAAAAGATTTTCCAAGATGGGTGAGATTGTTGAACAACTTTCAAAAAAGGAAGAAAGTAGCATAGAAAGAGAAACCCAGCCCATTGCAAAAGAAATACCCTCCAAGCCAAAGAAATTTAAGCCAACCAAAGGAACACAGGAAACCATAGAAAGACTAAGTGAGCTAAAGAAAGACTTAAACAAGGCAATAGATGACAGGATACAGGCAGAGCTTTTAAAGGACAATGCTACTAAGAAATGGGAGGAATCAAAGAAAGAACTCGATGAGGTTTTTTAAAATAAGTCAAATAAAAACAACCCTTTCTGTGAAGCTCCACGGCTTGACAGCCGTGGCATCTTCACATTCTTCGGCGAAATCCGCCGAAGCATATCCGCCACAAAGCGTTGGCGGATACCCTTTTCGCATTCATCCACGCCTTTATGGTTCAACTTCGCTCACCATACCGAGTCTGTCGAGGTACAGGCGTGGCTTTCTGCGAAGGCGGGTAAAAGCAATAGAAGAAAAAGTTAAACAGCGATATCCTTAATATCAAAATATCAAGAATTGCAATTTACCTCGCACCTTGTAAATGCCCCTTCTTGCTTTCGCAAGAAAGCAGGGGGGATGAAGGCTGTAGCCGATTAAAGGAAGTTGTATGCTTGTAATCCAAATTGTGATGCTGGTTACTGTTTTGGTTATTCTCTCTCTTATTGTATTTGATGAGCATATTCAAAAACGTTCATCGCAGGATAAAGGAAGGTTAGAAAATTTCTGGTTTAAGGAAGAAAGAAGGCAGTCTCCACGACTTAACATCAATTTAGATGTCGTATATAAGATACCAAATAAGATAGATCAATCCGATAACTCCAAGAGTAATAATATAAGCAAATCAGGTATACAGCTTTTGTTGAAAGAAAAGTTTGAAAAAGACACAATATTATCACTTGAATTTGAAATTCCAGACAATTCAAAAAAGAAGATATTTGCAACGGGGCAGGTAGTATGGATGAAGGAAAATCAGCCTCTTAGAGAAGATGGAATAAGAACATTTAATGCGGGCATAAGGTTTATTCAGATTGATGAGGAGGATGAAAAAATTTTGGCTGATTTTGTAAGTAAGAATATAACTTGATTATACATATGAAAGAAAAAAGAACACACATACGTTGTAAACATCCGTTTGAGATTAAATGTTTAACGGAGGATAAAAATGTATTTATTGCAAAGTGTCTGGATTTAAGCTCGGGGGGCATCAGGATTATATCTAGTAAGACTCCAAAGGCAAATGAGATATTAGAACTTGAGATACCGTTGGAAAAAGGATTCCCTCCTTTAAAGACAAAGGGTAAGGTAGTCTGGCAGAAGTCATATATAGATAAGTTTGACCCTCAAAAAGAAAAGGATAAGAAGGAATCCGGTATTCAATTTTTGGAGATAGATGATGTATCGAGACGTAGAATCTTTAGTTTTATTGCGAAGATTGAGAAGACAAAACTTACAGTGACAAGAAAAATTCATACGATGACCGATATGCCTTTTTAAATACAAAATGTTGAATTTATCAAAAAGTGAAAAATATGTGATATTGTTTTTATCTATATCTGCTCTTTTAGGTATGGGTATTATACGCATTAGAAATTATGCTTCAAATAGAGATTTTAAGATTAGCCAGATTGACCTATCAGATAACAAGGATACCTTAGGCGAGAGCGACGAGAAAATAAATATAAATACCGGAAGCCTTGAGGAATTATGTAAACTC
>VGKN01000305.1 GCA_016867055.1 Candidatus Omnitrophota bacterium | reverse complement strand
CTAAACAATCCCTTTGCTCTTAAAGATAATAATTTCTGTATTTCTTTATTCACAATGCCTTTGCTTATCCAGGAGAAAAACAAATTTTGTCTATTCATGGTAAAAAGACACCCCTATTCCACATGGCATAGCCTCTGGGCTTCTTCCTTGAAATTTAAACATCCTCCCTGGCAGATTCCTTCATCAAAACTTAATTTCGGTCTCGCCCCTTCTTCAAGGCTAGCGACAAATTTTCTATGTGCATTGCATTCTCTGCATGATTCCATTAGTGGTCTGGAGAGGAGTTGCTTGAGGCTCTCTTTATAAAATTGACTTATTTGACTCCTATCTTTAAAAGTAAATATATTCGGTCCCTTAATAAAGACTGAAGTACAGGGAAAGGTTGATAAATCTGGATTTACTACAACTATTATACCATAATCGCCTTTATATCCAATAGGACACCTGCTGAATGCTACAAAAGGAAAGGTCATTCTTAGCCTTTGCCACTCTTCCCGCGGAAACATACATAACAATAATGGCCGATAGATAAAAAATGGAATACCTAATCTCATAGAGATTTCCTGCATTTTGAATATCTTACCTGATAAAGATTTAATGTTATCAAGCATTTCAGAGGTAGAAATCTGTTGGGAAAAGCCCGGTAGTGATAGGCTTGCTCTGATATATATCGGTCTATATAGTTTTGCATCTTCAAACATTTCTGTCCAGTCTACATCTTGATGGCTGATTATGCAAGAAAAGTGGAAATATATTCCGTGAGCTTTAAGCCCTTTGAGGTTTTCTTTAAACAATACCTTTTGTTCAGTATTTAAGATTCCGAGAACATAATTTATCGAGATATTTGGCAACCAAAACCTATCTAATTTTGTTATAATTTGAGAAGAAAAAAGGTTGTTAGTCGAGAATCTCACAGGCATACGATTTCGATAACACGCCTCCAGCATCTCTGTGAACCGAGGGTGGATAGTCGGTTCTCCTCCCAGAATACGCATTGCTAACCAGCCTTTATCTTTTGCCCAAATAACTAGACGGGAAAAATCTTCTAACCTCATATCTCCGCTAATTTTGTTTTCCAGACCTTTAACATAGCAATATCTACATGCTAAATTGCATCTATATGTTACACAGATTCTTAAGGTATTTTTGAATTCAGAAAGAAAGTTCTTGGGATTTCTTTCTAGTGTTTGAGATAAAAATTGAATCCAAATAGCCTTCTTTGACCATTTTTGTTTTGGCATTCTCATCCAATATTGGAATGATAAAATTAAATTCTTTAAATAGAAGTAAGTACAACTAATCTTCATTTGCCAGCGGGGAAAGATCAACATCCGCAACATTAGTTTATAAATAATCCTTTTCAATTCTCTCATAACTTCATAGGGTAGAGCATGTTATTTTTCTATGATCCCTGAAATCAACACATCCTGTCTGACATACATTCTCATCAAAGAGACGCTCCTTGACTAAGCGATCCTTACTTGCAATAAGTGATAGAAAATTCCCAAGAAGATGGTAATTTCTAAGTAAATTTTTTGCTCTTAAGGATAAGGCTTTCTGTGCCCGATCATTTGAGGCACCTTTACTTATCTAAGAGAAAAATAAACTTTGTTTGTTCATGTCATGAAAAAACTTTATTCCATATGACACAACGATTGAGCGTCTTCCTTAAAATTTAAACACCCACTCTGACATAGCGATTCATCAAAACATGAGTTTAAGTCCGAATTTACACCTTTTGCAAGGTTATAAGTAAATTTTCTGTGCCTTTCGCAGTTTTTACATAATTCCATTAGTGGCTCTGAGAGCATTTGTTTAATCTTTTCTTTGTAGAATCCGCTTATTCCCTTTCTATCTTTAAAAGTAAAGATATTTGGGCCTTTAAGAAATACTGCAATACAAGGAAATATAGATAAATCGGGGTTTATCACCACGGTTGCGGAATAATCACCCATTGCTCCCAATGGACACCTAGTAAAACAAATAAAAGGAAAATCTCCTTTTAATCTTTGCCACTCGTCCCGCGAAAACATACAAGGCATTAGTGGCCTGTAAATATAAAACGGTATATTGAGTTTTATACAATTTTCCTGAAACTCAAAAATCTTGTAAGAGATTAAGTGAAAATTATTAATTAACTCTGAAACAGATGTCTGTTTTGACAATCCAGGTATTACAACGCTAACCCTAATACGCATTGGCCTATATAGTTTTGCGTCCTTAAAAATTTCTAACCAATTATCATCAAGATGGCTAATTATATAAGAGAATTCAAACGGGATACCTTGTGCATTGAGTTGTTCAAGGTTATTCCTGAATATAGTTTTCTGTTTGTGATCCAAGCTACTAAGAACATAGTTAATTAAGACCCCAGACATCCAAGACTTATTAAATTTTGCTCCTATTTGAGGAGAAAAAGTATTATTGGTAGAAATACTTACATAAATTTTATTTTTATAACAAATATCTAACATCTCTGCAAAATCAGGATGAATAGTTGGTTCGCCTCCTAAGAATCTAATACGATTCCAACTTTTATCTTTTGCCCAAACGGCGAGACTTAAAAAATCCCTTAGACTCATATCTGTGGGAATGTCATTCTTTATCCCTTTAACATAGCAATAACGGCATGACAAATTACATCTATATGTTATGCTGACCATTAGGGTTCGTCTAAAAAATAAGATGGTAGCTTCTGGACTCCT
>VGKN01000304.1 GCA_016867055.1 Candidatus Omnitrophota bacterium | reverse complement strand
AAGGCACGCGAAATACAGCCCATTTATTTAATAATCCACATTTATCAACCGCAGCGGCCAAGGAAAGAAAATATCCTCTCGGGTTAACCAAGGCAAATACCTTAGAAAATCCCATTTTTCTAACCCTATTAACTCCTTTTACGAGTGATTCCGTCAAAGCCTCTAAATATTCGCACTTCCCGGATTTTGAGGGTTTAAACCAGCGCCAATCAGGAGCTCCCCAATCTTTACCGGTAGGATTTCTAACTCGATCCATCTCTGTCTCGAAGACAATAGCGCCTTTAGAACCTTTAGGCTCGGTTTCTAATATTGAGCTGTCTACTGCCGCAAATGCTACTTTTTCTTTTTCTCTTAGGTCCCAAAGCAATGCGTCAGCTTCGCGCCAGGTATTCCATCCTTTTTTGGTATAAATTTCTGCACGAAAATAATTACCTATACAAGCAGCGGCATTACAAGGAAGAATTAACAGGGTTTGCGCATTTTTCAGGTTGCGCAGCTGAATCCAAGAACGTTTCATAATTATATCTCAGCCATTATTCAGCGCCAAGTTAAGAGCAATACATATCATTTCTTTCCTGATAATAAAACTCAAGAAGATCTTTGTATTCTTCATTAACGGGTTCGATTTTTAATGCCTTTTTTATATAAGAAATGGCCTTTTCAATGTATCCGATTTGTCTCTTTTTGCCTTCTTGGAAGATGGGATCTTGATCTTTTAATTCCGGCGAATCGGATATTGCCTCTGCTCCCACAACTATGGCAAGCCACCAATAGGTCTCGGCCAAAAGGACCCAGGCAGGAGCGTAGTTGCGGTCTTGCCTAATCGCCATTATACAATAAAAACGCACATCCTGCTTATATAAAATTCTACCGGCCTCATCAAAGTCATACCTATTGTAAAGGTCGGCAAGCGTATAATAAATAAAGGGGTCTTTATAATGGACAAGGAGCTCCTTGCAATATTTGATTCTTTTATTTATCTTAATACAGTGTTTAAGATGCAGTATTTTAAATTCTTCTGATGTCAAATCATCGTTTTCCTCATAATCTATGCCCTCATCGATCCAGCTCTTTAATAAGTCTTTGTTGTAGTTCATAAACACCTCCTAAGATAAAAACTTATCTCAATTTAAAGTTCCGAATATGCAGGTTCTAGCGTTCTCACATGGGCTTCCTGAAGCCTTAAAAATAAAGAAGCTAATATTATCACCGCGCCCATAAATATGAAAGCATAACTCAAACTTACATTTGCCAATTTGCCTATGATAATGCGTGCAAACGTCAAATAAAAACATCCAAACATAGAGATCAAGGAAATCGAAGTAGCTCTGTTCAAACTTGGAATATGAATATTCCTGTATTCCGAAAAAAGAGGGCCTGAGGCCTCTGCAAGCATCCGTACAACTACGAAAGAAATAATCAGCCACGCGGGATTGGACATAAAAGCGAGCGATGCAAAGAACACGCCCGGCACTATTGTAATGAGAAATATCGCTTTCTCCATACCAAGAAGTGCTTCAAATTTATAGGCATACTTTTTCGCCAAGGCTGAAAGTAATAACGCCAGACCAAACACAAAGCCAAAAGCAGTTATGCTAATTCCTGCGTTTTTAAAATTCTGCTGAGATAAATATTTAAACTCAAATATAAAAGGGGTAGTAAGTATGTCTAAAAGAATGATTCTTCTAAGATATTTGTTACTATTCATTAATTTGACACCTTCTAAAAAAAGATACATAGGAGAAGGGTTTTCTGATTTCATTTCACTTCCCCCCTCATCTTTTAAGGAAAGCGAAAGAAAAAATGCGATAACAATAGCAAACAACGTAAGATAGACGAGAACGATGAACTGAATAGGAATGAGGTCGCGAGCGATATAAGCACCTACCACCGGAGCGATAAATTTGCCCATAAGAGATGAAAAACCGTAATTCCCCATAGCTTTTTTCATTAAAGAAGCCTGATTTTGCTTTTTAAGGGCATCATATATCATCGCCTCAACGCTTCCTGTCATAAATGTTGTAGCTATTCCGGTGAGAGCAAAAATAACAGCAAACATCAGAAATCCTTTGGCAAAAATCATCATTACGGTTTCGATAAAAAATATGATAATGCCGGCTATAATGGATTTCTTCCGGCTAAACTTATCAGCGAAAATGCCCGTTGGCACCTCGAATAAGAAAATAAAAAGTGCGAGAATTGATTCAAGCATAAGCACCTGAAAGAAATCAAGGCCTCTTTCTTTATAGAAAAATATAGCAACGGGGCTTATAAAAAATAGATTTAAGAAAAAATGCATCAAATTAAGCTTAAATAGTTCGGTTTTCATAATGGTATTTCATCCCATAGAAACAAAAAACCCTCGCGTCTGCATGGCCGAGTTACCTCTAACCCAAAACATGAGAATAATTTTCTACATACACTAAGATATACTGAGGGCTTTCTTCTTCTAAAAACTCGCGTTCGTGACCAATTAGTATCTGTTGGCATAGTTGAGCCTTTAAAAAATTGCGCACCCCTTCTCGTAATTCTGCGTCAAGCATTGCATACGGCGAATCAAAAACAACCGGAACATCTAATTTAAGCGCTCTTCTGAATGCAAAAACGAAGGCATAGCCAAGGCATATCTTTTCCGCTACAGTCATTAAATGCGGGCTGAGATTGCGATACACATTGATTTTTCCTGATTTACGGGAAACAATTCTTTGGAAG
>VGKN01000303.1 GCA_016867055.1 Candidatus Omnitrophota bacterium | reverse complement strand
TACGCCTGCAGGGCACTTCTTTTTTTCTATATGCGCCTCATATTCAGGACGAAAATACTTAATTGTAGAAAGTACCGGATTAGGAGCGGTCTTTCCTAAGGCACATAATGAGGCTAAGGCTACGGTCTGGGCTGTATCTTCCAGGAGTGCTAATTTCTCCTCTGTCCCTTTTCCTTCGGTAATATCATTAATGATTTCTAACATCCTGCTTAAACCAATCCTACAAGGAACACATTTACCGCAGGACTCATCAATAAGGAATTTTAGGAAATACTTCGCCACATCCACCATGCAGGTAGCCTCATCCATGACCACCATTCCGCCTGAACCTACCATTGAGCCGGCCTCAGTTAAAGCCTCAAAATCAACAGGCAAATGAAAGAGGCGCTCAGGTAAACACCCTCCAGATGGCCCGCCGGTCTGTACTGCCTTTATCTTCTTTCCGTTAGAGCCACCGCCGCCTATATTATAAATAATCTCGCGTAGAGTAATCCCCATAGGCACTTCTACTAATCCTGTATTTCTGATTTTGCCGGTAAGAGCAAAAATCTTGGTTCCTTTACTTGCAGCCGTGCCTTTAGAGGCAAACCAAGAAGCGCCGTTATTGATAATCGCAGGGACATTCGCCCAGGTCTCCACATTATTTAAATTAGTGGGTAAATCCATAAAACCTCTTTCTGTGGTATGGATGTCCTTGGGCCTTGGTTCTCCCACCAAACCTGCTAAAGAAGCCATTAATGCCGATGATTCGCCACAGATGAATGCGCCGCCTCCTCTGGCAATCTTGATATCAAATGAGAAATCAGTTCCTAAAATATTTTCGCCTATTAGTCCTAATTCTTCTGCCTGCTGAATGGCTATTTTAGAATGCTCAACTGCCAACGGATACTCATTTCTTACATATATATATCCATGCTCTGCGCCAATGGCATATGCTCCGATAAGCATACCTTCAATAATAGCATGGGGATTTCCCTCTAAGACACTTCTATCCATATAAGCTCCGGGGTCACCCTCATCAGCATTACAGACAACATATTTGGGCCTACCTTCTGCCCTGCGACAGAATTCCCATTTCATTCCTGTGGGAAATCCTCCACCGCCTCTTCCCCTAAGGCCTGATTTTTTAATCTCCTCAATAACCTCCTCAGGCTGCATAGAGGTTAAAGCCTTAATCAATGCCGAATATCCACCAATAGCTATGTAATCATTAATATCACAAGGGTCAACTAGCTTATTCTGCCCCAGAACTGCTCTGTCCTGAGCTTTATAAAAAGGAATATCCCTTTCATAAGCAACCTTCTTCTTTGAAGCAGGGTCTGAATAAAGCAACCTATCTATAATCTTATTCTGCTTAAGTGTTCCAGAGACAATCTCAGGAACATCCTTTGGCTTTATACGGCAGTAGAATATATTTTCCGGCTCTATAACTAAAAGTGGTTCTTGCTCACAAAAACCATGGCAACCGGTGATACGCAATCTAATCTTTTTCGCAAGCCTTCGATTTTTTAGCTCCTTCTTAAACGCCTCGGCTATATTCAAAGAACCACCTGCTTGACCGCAAGTGCCTGAAGACAAAATCACCGTGGTTAATCTTTCTTCTTTTTCGGCTCTCTTTACCTGAAACGCCTTAAATTCCCTAACAGATTGTAGTTTGAGCATTAGATTTTATTTTCTTTCTTTTTTTAGGTGATTTCTTGCGTGCTGCCTGGATGAGATTGCGCAATTTCCCTGTAGTCATATGGTCATAATATTTTCCATCTAACACTACAATCGGACCTAAAGCGCAGGCGCCAAGACAATTCACGGTTTCAACGGTAAATTCTCCGTCACCTGTAGTCTCACCGGGTGAAACATTAAGCTGGCTTAATACCTCATCCAAAAATTTAGGCGCTCCTCTCACATGACAGGCGGTGCCCATACAGACGGTAAGTAGATGCTTCCCTCGCGGCTTAAGGGTAAAGGCCTTATAAAAATTCGCTACCCTGAATACCTCTATTAAGGGGACTTCCAATTTTGCGGAAACAGCCCTTAATACTTGCTCTGGCAGATAGTTGTAGGCTGACTGGACATCCTGCAGGACCTCAATCAATTCGCAGGATTTTCCTTCTCTATCCCTTAATAGCGCATTAAGTTTAAGCATTTAATTATTGTATATTCTCTCGTGTTTATCTCTTAAAAGCAAAAGGGTGCCCTTATAGTAATTACTATAAAGACACCCTTGTCTTTTGGAGATAACAAAATATCATAGATTTAAATTTTGTCAAGAAATTTATGAAAGTTCATGTTCTATTTTTTCTCGGCAATAGCGCTCAAGATAGAATAGGCGCCTGGCTAAGGAATCAAATTTCTCTTTTAATTCTCTTGATGCAGGCTCCCTTTGCCATAATGCCTTGGCTTCGGCAAGGTCATCTTGTAAATTCTTTGCTATATTGAGTACGAGCATACTAAAGCCCTCTAATAACTTTGCATCTTTGTCGGACTTGCCATTGCTGTTACTAAAACAGTTCTTGAGTGCTTTTTCAAGCCATTTCTCATCTTTTGAGTCAACCATGGCCAAGCCCCCAAAAATAAAAAAGGCGTTCTCTCGCCAAAACAATTGGCAATAGAACGCCGATGTCCTAAAAACAAAAAAAGCGTTCTTACGAACGCCTCTGTCTTTTAGCACAATCCTTGTGCTCTAATTAAGTAAAGTATAACATAATATATGGAATTGTCAAGCTTTTATTTCGCACCCTTA
>VGKN01000302.1 GCA_016867055.1 Candidatus Omnitrophota bacterium | reverse complement strand
ATAAAAGGGTATATTACTAATGGTCTTATAATTAAATGGAGGTACTCTTTAGTCTCGAAATACGCCTTTTCAATCATAGGAGAGAAGTGTATCGAGAGTAATTTGTTAGTGCAGACTATTATAAGACCATTAGTAACTGAAATGTAATACGCTCCGAGAGATATGCAGGATTGGAAGTGTTAGCTTTGGGGCCAAAAAATGAGATGAGTACAGGAACATAATTGAAGGATAAACTCAAGACTCGGTAGGATAGCATTTTTGGCAATGATTGATCCAAATAGAGCAGCAAGGGTTCGTATTCTCAATCCATAAGCATTTTCCATCGTCAGAAAGCTGGCAAGATCTATTTTGGGTGACTAGAGATCACTTTGCTTCCACGGATTTAGGTATGACCACTGTGGATATTTTCAATCAAATTGTTCCAAGTAGTTTTTGAGGCAAGATCGTTGAAGGGAGTCAAAAAGACATAAAAGCGAGCCAAACCGGAAAATCATGTTTACTGGAGGATAGGTATGCTCTTTAAGCAGTTCGATCTAACTGAGAAAACGGCGGTAGTTATTGGTGGTGGAAGGGGCATTGGTAAAGCTATAGCTTTAACATTAGCTGAGGCAGGAGGGGACATAGTAGTAGCAGCACGATCCAATCAAGAGATTAGGCAGACTGTTGAAGAGATAGAAAGGCTAGGGAGAAAAGGCATCGCCGTATGTGCCGATGCGACTAAGGCCGAAGATTTAACAAACGTTATATCAACAGCAATTTCGGAGTGGGAAAAGATAGATATATTGGTTAACAGTGCTGGAGTGGGTATCAGGAAACCAATCGTATCTCCTGCTGAGTACAAGCCAGCCTGGGCAGAAGAAAAGGGAGTTCTTTTCTCTCCAGCGAGTGAAGAGGACTGGGGTACAACACTTAATACGAATGTCACCAGTATATTTCTCGCTACCAGGGCTGTAGGACCGCATATGATTCGACAGAGGAAAGGGAAAATCATAAACATATCTTCGTTCATGGCATCCAAGAGCTTCGCTTATCAAGCGTTGTATAGCACAAGCAAGGCGGCGGTCAACATGTACACGCGAGCACTCGCCTTAGAGTGGGCGCGATATAACATCAATGTCAATGCTATAGCTCCGGGCTACGTGCACACTCAAATGACATCCATCTATTTTGACGACGATGCTGTACGAGAAAAGATAGTGAAATCTATCCCTTTAGGGCGGCTGTGCCAACCACGGGAAGTTGCACTTCTGGCGGTTTATTTGGCTTCAGAGGCTTCTGATTATATAACCGGGCAGACCATTTATATTGACGGTGGTTTGTTAGCTTAATAACAGGAGGGTGACCTCACCCCCGTAAATTAGTCCATGTATAATTAGAGTCTTCCGGTGAAAAAAGAAGGAGGACTCGATATGACCCGTCGCAAGAGGTACACCGAAGAACAGATCATCGGTATCCTGAAAGAAGCAGAAGCTGGGGCACCAATAGCTGAGCTCTGCCGGAGGCATGGGATAAGCAACGCCAGTTATTACAACTGGAAAGCAAAGTATTCCGGGCTTACCGTAAGTGAACTTAAGCGCTTGAAGGCGCTTGAGGACGAGAACAGGCGTCTTAAGCAGATAGTAGCAGACCAGGCGCTGGATAACCGGGTACTTAAGGAACTTCTCTCAAAAAACTTCTAGAGCCCGAAGCTAAGCGCGTAGCAGCAACGTATGCCGTGGAGTCCTTCGGGCTGAGCACCAGAAGGGCATGTAATTTGGTTGGCTTGTGGCGGGCTACGTACAGGTATCGGTGCAAGAAGGCTGATGATGGAGTTTTAAGACAAAGGCTGAAAGACCTGGCAGAACAAAGGCGACGCTTCGGGTGCCACAGGTTGCACGTTATTTTGAAGAGAGAGGGGCTGGTTATCAACCACAAGAGGACTGAGAGAATTTACCGGGAGGAAGGCCTTTCATTGAGATTGAAGAGGCGAAAGAAGAAGATAGCTATGGTCAGAGTGAAACTGCCGGAACCGAAGAGAGTTAACCAGAGATGGTCTATGGATTTCGTCTCGGATAGCTTGGTTACCGGGCGAAGATTCAGAGCATTGGCTATACTGGATGATTTTTCCAGAGAATGCCTGGCCATTGAGGTCGATACCTCGATTGGCGGAATGAGGGTTGTCAATACTCTTGAGCGTTTAGCAGGGCTAAGAGGATTGCCTGAGGTTATAACCGTAGACAATGGACCTGAATTTGCCGGCCGAGCCCTGGATGAATGGGCTTTTAGGAAAGGTGTAAAATTGAATTTCATAAGGCCAGCGAAGCCTGTAGAGAATGCCTACATCGAGAGCTTTAACGGAAAGCTGCGTGATGAATGCTTGAATCAGAATTGGTTCATTTCCTTAAAGGATGCAAGAGAGGTGATAGAAGCCTGGAGAATAGATTATAATGAGTTCAGACCCCACAGCTCTCTGGGCGATTTAAGCCCTGTGGAATACGTTAATAAAACCGAGAAAACTCTAATCTATGCTGGACTATAAACTGGGGTAGGGTCAAGGGTGTTTAGAAATCGATGATTAATCAATCCGGTCTTCTTCTGGAGGTTTCAAAACCGAGAAACTAATTCTTTAATCAGGTTTTCATTATCAAACTCCTCAATTTGAGGATTTTAGCACCTTAACAACAGCATAAATCAGCTCCCGGAGCAATGGTATCCCACAGGCTTCAGGATTTCGCCATCTTTTTAGGTTGTTAAGCCCTGG
>VGKN01000301.1 GCA_016867055.1 Candidatus Omnitrophota bacterium | reverse complement strand
CGCCTTAACGGCTCTAAAATATTTGTATAAGCTGGAAAAGAGGCCTAAGATTATAACTACGCCTTTGACCTACGTCTCTGTGGTTAATGCTATTGTTTTGACAGGATTTGAACCGGTATTCGTAGATATTGATCCTTTAACATTTTGCATTAAGCCAGACGCCATAGAAAAACATCTAGAGAGCGTAAGGGATGCCGGAAAATACAGCATTATTCTTCCTGTGGACTTGATGGGTTTTCCCGTCGAGATAGACAAGATTAATTCAATCGCAAGAAAACATAATTTAATTGTATTGGAAGATGCTTCGGAGGCTCACGGCTCGACCTATAAAGGTAAAAAATGTGGTGCCAGCGCAAGCGCTGGAGCGTTTTCATTTTATATCGCGCATAATATTCAAGCAGGAGAAATGGGGGCAATTGTCACTAATAATTATGAGATTTATCGCCTATCAAAGAAAATTAAGGCTAACGGAAGATTGTGCGAATGTCCGGTATGCACGCGAAGTACGGGTTTTTGCCCTCAGCTTCGATCTCGAAGTGAGAATGATGACGATTTTGACCCTCGTTTTTTGCATGATTTAGTGGGGTATAATTTTAAAACTATGGAATTTCCTGCCACAATAGCTTTGGCACAATTAACACAAATAAATAATATAATAAATAAACGACAGAGAATTGTGAAATATCTGAATGAAAAACTATCTCCATATTCCGATATATTACAGTTGCCTCGTTATTCTTCGGAAGTCAGTTATTTAGCATATCCTTTAGTAATTAGAAAGCCTGATATTATTTCTCGTAAAAAGCTGAGGCTTGAGTTAGAGAAAAGAGGAATAGAAACAAGGCCTTTATTCGGTTGTATTCCCTTGCAACAGCCAGCATACTCTTATTTGAAGGAACTGTACGAAGACAAATTGCCAAATGCAGAATTTGTCGGGAAAAACGGATTCTATATAGGTTGTCATCAGTATCTTACAAAACAAGATCTAGAATATGTTGTTACTACTTTTGAGAAAATAATGAGGTAGAAGAATGGATAAAAACGCTAAGATATATATCGCTGGGCACACAGGAATGGTGGGAAGCTCGGTAGTAAGACTTCTTAAAGAGAAGGGTTTCAAGAATCTTGTTCTAAAATCCATTGAAGAATTAGACTTGCGAAACCAGAAATTAGTAGATGAATTTATGGCGCAAGAGCGGCCCGAGTATGTTTTTCTTTTTGCCGCTAAGGTAGGGGGGATAAAAGCCAATATGGAATATCCCACGGAATTTTTATATGATAACCTCATGATAGAATCAAATGTTATCAATGGAAGTTATAAAAATGGGGTGAGAAAATTACTATATTTAGGAAGTTCTTGCATATACCCTCGTGAATGCCGTCAGCCGATGAAAGAAGAATATCTACTCAGTGGTAAATTAGAACCGACCAATGAAGGCTATGCTATTGCAAAAATCGCAGGATTGAAATTATGCAGTTATTACAATAAGCAATATGATACTAATTTTATTTCTTTAGTTCCGCCCAATCTCTATGGCCCACATGATAATTTTGATCCAAAGACTTCGCACGTAATATCCAGTTTAATAAGGAAATTTGTCGAAGCAAAAGAGAATAATTCTAAGTCTATAGAATTATGGGGAACAGGCAAGGCTCGAAGGGAGTTTTTATTTGTAGAAGATTTGGCAGACGCCTGCATTTATTTTGTGGAAAATTACGATGCCAAAGATTTGCCTGAGTTTATAAACGTTGGATTTGGCAGCGATGTGACAATCAGGCAGCTGGCAGAACTCATCAAAGAAAGAACCGGGTTTGAAGGAAAAATCGCATGGAATTCTTCTTTTCCCGACGGCATGCCTCGCAAGCTAATGGATTCTAATTTAAGTAAAAAGTTAGGATGGAAGGCAAAAACCAGTTTATCAGAAGGGATTACAAAAACCATTGAATGGTATAAAAACAAATAGCGGCAGCAGTCTAAATAGAGTAGTGATAGTTACCCACGTATTCGCTACTGGCCCTGCCCAGGAGCTTGAGGAATATTTAAAGGAGAAAGTGGATTTTTTGCTGTTTATCGGTCATCCTTTTTCCTACGCCCCTGATACAAGATCGTTCTTTAACATATATAATGGCGGGATTGCAGAAAAGAGAACAGCTTTCAGATGGAAACTTCCGGAAATTCTAATTTATTTTAAAGATGTCTTGTATACTCTTTGCTGGACAATTAAATGCCCAAAGAAATTTGATTTGTATATAGGGGCAGATCCGCTGAATGCCTTCTCGGGAATTATATTAAAAACAATAGGCAAGGTAAAAAGGGTCGTATTCTATACCATTGATTACGTGCCTAAAAGATTTAATAACAGGGCGTTAAATTGGATTTATCATAAGATTGATAAGTTTTGTGCAGAACATTCTGATTACGTATGGAATTTATCGGAAAGAATGATTGCGGCCAGAAAAAAATATGGGGTTAAAAGGACCAACAATCAAATGGTAGTTCCCGTCGGAGTTAGACTTGAACGAATAAAAAGACTGGATATCGGTCAAATCAACAGAAATCATTTAGTTTACATGGGGCATCTGAGAAAAAAACAAGGATTGCAGCTGTTGGTAGATTCATTACCGGTGATAATTACAAAAAACCCGAATATTAAACTAATTATTATTGGGACAGGGGAGCTGGAACAATATCTTAAAAACAAAGTAAGAGAGTTGAATTTAATGGTTAACGTTGAATTTAAAGG
>VGKN01000300.1 GCA_016867055.1 Candidatus Omnitrophota bacterium | reverse complement strand
TCAAGAAACGGTGCGATGCCTGCGCGGTGAGGCAATAGTCGCTTATGTATTACTTGAGGATTTAAAAGGTAATACTAATGTAGCAAATACTATATTTGCTGAATTGCTTAGCTTGCAAGGATATAAGGATGTATTAAATTTTGTAAAGAGGGTTCAAGATTTAATTCAAGGCTCTAAGTTATGTGACGAGGAAATTGAGGCGGCTATAAGAAGGCTTGGGGAGATTTTAGAGAATATATATGTCGCTAATGACCTAAAGCAGGCAAAGGCGTTATTGGAAGAGGTGGGGATAAAGTTAGAAAAGCCGGAGGCGATAACAATAGTAGCCGAGGGCGAGGGTTTTATCCTTAATGTTGGAGAGCAAGAGCCCATAAATCTACGCGCCCCGCCGACTATAGCGCAGCTTTTCCTCATCCTCGCCCTAAAACTTGTCTCACCAGAACAAACCCTCCAAGGTTTTATTGAGCTTTACAACCAAAGCGCCTTTAAGGATGCTCCTAACCAAGAAGAACTAAAAACCATCTATGAATATGCAATACAAATTAAAACACGTCTTGACAGCTACAAGAGGATTAATCCCAAAGTGAAGAATATGTTTTTATCTACATTTCTTAATTGGATAATAAATAATGAGATTCAAAAAATAACACTTCTATTAGAGATGTTAAAAGAGGCTAATTTAGGTAGCGTAGAACCCGAAAATACCATAGAAGAGGCTATAGTACATATTTGTAAAGCCTTTAGCGGTAACAAAACAACATTTCCACCAGCGATTCAATTGTTAAAAGAAATCGGCAAGATACAATTTATAGTTGACCTCTTAGATTGGCTTGGAACCACTTCTATCTTCTTGCCACCTTATTTAGATTTTCAAGAGGAAGTAATAGAACAGGTAACAAGGGTCTTAGAAGAGCTTATCCCCTTAGAGTTACAAAGGAGGTTTGAGGGAAGGTTGCAGTTACTGCGCGAATCTTCAGTGCTTAAGGCATTAGGGAACTTAGAAGAAGGAGAAGTTTCAGAAGAAGCTTTAAAGATTGAAAAAATAAAACTTCCGAGGCCGCTAAGAATCAGCTCAGGTTTAATTACAGTTCTTGATGCTGTTCACAAGGAAAAAGTAGAAGGAGTTAAAAAATCGCCACAGCCATCCAGACAAATACAAAGAGCTACGAAGGTAGATTTGGGGATGCCGAAGCTTTCAATTGCAGGTAAAGATTTAGAGCTTAACGATACAACATTCTATATAATCCCGGGTCCCACAGGAAATATCACAGGTATAAGTACCCATCATCATTTTGCCTATTTAATGGCTATTATAGCTTATCAAAGAGGAATTATTAGAAAAGGCGGGGAGATATGTATTGCAGATGAGCATAGAGATAACGGTACTTATTTTCTTACAAGGTATCCTGAAGGAATATCTTTAGATAAGGCGCTCTCAGTTCATATTGAAAAGATAACAGAACCTGATGGAGAAAAGAGGGATGAGAAAGGGATGCTTGAATATGAATGGATTGCCCCATTGATTAAAGAGAGTCTTGCAGGCTTTACAATACAAGTAACAGGCGATTCTGAAGAAAAGCCTTCAGTAGAATTATTTACAATTGTTCCTCACTGGAGAGCCCCAAGAAATACTGCTGTGGATGACTCTTTACTTTACAGTATACCTTTTTCCCATCCGCTTATTCAAAGTTTAGCGCCTGAGATTATGAGTGTTGATTTAGATGTTTTTGGAGAAAATTTAGAAAAGGTTGAGGTTATGTTGCCTTATATCTTAAACCTTTTACGCAAGTCTAAGGCTAGGATGTTACATTCAAGCCCTCGTTATGTTAAAACTCAATCAGAGGCAGCAAGGTTGATTGAAAGGATAACGGGGAGTCTAATCACGATTGATAATCTGGAACTTTATTTTGAAAAGGCACCTGCAGTAGCCATAAGTAAAATGAGGCAGATATTAGCCGATACAAATACCGACCCCGCCCTTAGGTTTGTAATCCACCAGATGCTTGACGAAAAGAAAGCCGTTCTTGAAGTATTATTACAAGATTCAGATTTTCATCCAGAGATAGATAGAACTAAAGTAGAAAGGTTATATGAGTTAATAGATTCGCTCACCAAACCACCCGTCCCGCCCGCCGCGCCAAGAGATCAAGTTACTCCAATTGAGCAATATTATGATAGAGTCGCTCGCGATGGTGATTATGACCTAGATGAAAATTATAATATGAAACGAGCTGCAGAGTCTGTTTTCGGACAGGCAATTCCTATGGATTGCGTTGTAGGAAGTAAGGTATTAAATTTGACCACAGGTCGTGGTTTATTAGCTAAAAAGGCAACAGAGAAAGGCGCTAGAGAAGTTGTAGGAGTTGATATTTCTTCTGAAATGCTAAAACGGGCAGAGAAAACTTTACAACCTTTCAGTTCAAGTGTTGCCATTCGTTTAATTAAGGGCGATATTCTAAACTTAAGAGATTTATTTACAAAAGATGGACAATTAGAGGAATTTAATATTATTACCTTAGCTAATGTGCTTACATACTATAGTTACGAAGACAGAAAAAAGATTTTATCACAGGTATTAGAATTGTTAGAAGATAATGGTTATGTTGCTATTCTATATAGGAGTTACGATGAAGAAACTGATGCTTACCACTATCCTTGTTCATTAAAACCCGAGCAGTATGTGGAGCTTCTTAAGGAAGCAGGATTTGCTGAGGCAGGATATTATGTTGCTAGTTCTGAGACAGATG
>VGKN01000299.1 GCA_016867055.1 Candidatus Omnitrophota bacterium | reverse complement strand
CCAAAGTAGTCCCCTTAGCTTATAATTTCTTTAAGACATACTTAGGAAAGAATGAATTCTCCTGGATAAGCGATATTCTTGCCGAAACAGCTGTTTTATTGGTTCCCTCCAAGAGTCTAGGGAAGCACCATTTTGCAGTTGATAAGCCAACTAAGACTATAAAAATAGAAAAGGACTTTATGGATTATCTCCTACAGGCAGGCCAGAAAAGGGTAGGTATGGGGCTTTTTGCCCAGGCAGCAACAGAATTAACTGATAAGAATCTTAGTAA
The DNA here is from genome assembly GCA_016867055.1 of Candidatus Omnitrophota bacterium. Next base: position 2,479 of record VGKN01000299.1, on the reverse strand, counting down.
AAAAGAAAAGGAAGAAATTATTAATAGAATCGCGCAGATAAGTCTTACAGGCAATAATCGCTTAGAGGATGCAATATACTTGTTTAATTTAAAAGAAGAGGTAAAGCAAAATGCGCGCAGGTTGACTGCTAAAGAGAGACAGTATTTTCTTATAGATATGCTGGAGCGTAATCGCAGCTTTAATGGCCGGCGCGCAGCTAAAATCCTGAGAGAAACATTCGGATATTATGGTGAAGTAACGCCCGAGCAGGCGGAAGCGGATTTAAGGGCAATTTTTAAAGGACATCCTAAAGAAGTGATTATTGAGCCTTATGAGCCTAAAAAAGGAGACGAGGCAGTAAAATATCTTGATAGGACAGATACCTTTAGATTAGATGGCAGACATTTAGCTGACCTGTCTTTAATTAAAGGCCGTCGTATTGTCTGGGATTTTGAGGTTGATTCGCGAGATACAATTCTATTTGGCGGCAAAGTAGCCTATACCGGTATGATGCAGTGGCTGCCTGGCGTTAACACTTTAGCTATGTTTGCTACCGCTGGTTACTGTTTTAGAACTGATCTCATTGCCTATAATAGATACAAAGATGAATTTGATGAAATTGCCAAATCATTAAAAGATGGTTTGGATAATTTAGGTAAAAAATATAGTATCGATTCTAGCGAGTATGCCCAGCAGAGCTCTAAACTTATTCGAGAATGCGCAGCAAGATTCCAAGATAACTTAAATTGGGGTATAGCGCAAGTATCCCCGGAGTTGGTTAAAGAGTTAAAAGAGGTTCTCAAGCTACTCGCAGAGCGCTTAAAGACCTCTGTTTTTCAATTAATCTTGGCTATTCGTAGCTCTGCTGTAGGAGAGGATAGTGAGGCTGCCTCTTTTGCGGGTAGGCAGGATACCTCTTTATATGTAACCCCATTAAGCGAAGAATTAGCCAAGTTAAATATTAAGCCTGAGGATTACGGTTATTCCTGGGAGATCCTCTCGCGTTCAGTGTTTCCTTGGTATGACATACTTAATCGCGCGCGCGCAAAATTGGGCGACAGGATAATTACCGAAGAGATGCTGGAGGTATTTATTAAAGAATGGCTGGCTAATCAAAGGTCTTTGTTTAACGTCCGCTCTATTGAGTATCGCCTCGAGAAGAACATACCCGTATTTACTGACGAGGTAGAAATGAGTTCTATGTTCCAGAAGCAGGCAGACACTGAATTTGGTTATGTGGCTTTTGGCGTTAATAAATCCACGGGTTGGCCTGAGGTGCAAATTGAGCTTATCGAGGGTCAGACCAATCCTTTAGTGGATGGAACTGGTACTGGAGACCTTATCTTTGTGAGTTACTTTGGAAAAGACCCCTTAAGAGCCATCAAGGTTCCAGCAAGCAGGGAGACACTGCATCTTCCCAATATCTTTGGTAAAGACGTCGCAGTAGAGGGAGAGATTAAGAAAGGCGGAGTAATCAGCGTAAAGTTCCCTAAGGAATTAGAGGGTATGCCAGCGATTACGGATTTAGAACTTCTCTCTCAGATGGGTCAGGCTGACACCGAGCTCACCAGGGCCTTTGGGATGTATAGCGATATCGAAGGCGGATTAATCATTAGACGGGATAAGGATAAAAATGTGATTTATATACCAGACCCACAAGAACCAGATGGGATTGCTAAAGACCATTTAGGAAGACCCCGTTTTGCTGTGGTTAAATTCCAAACTCAGATTAGGCCAGAGACAGTGTGGAACTTCAAGAATCCAGATGTTATTGAACAGCACTATATGGAGCTACCTGAGGAGGAATACCAGCGGGCAGTGCGCGCAAATAAAGTGCTTTATGATAACTGTCAGGCGCATACCCAGGGTGCGGCAAAGGGCGAGGTTTTTATTGTTGAAAAAGAGCGGCCTGAGACCTGGCACAATGTAATTAACAAGATTATGGTTACCATCCAAAGCGACCCGGATATGAATGATGCTATGCGTCGTGCTTTAGCAGTAGTGGCTGCAGTGGGCGGCGGAAATTCCCATACCATGATTGTGGCTACTGAATACGGCCTTATCGCCATAAGTGGGATAGGGGACATTACCAAATTCTACAATGGGCAAAGAGTTACCGTGGATGCCACTAGAGGCGTAGTTTTAGAGGGAGATGATTACGAACTCAAGCCTGCTGGAAATGACTACAATGTAAGAGAATTGGGAATTATGCCAGATGGATTCTCTTTAGGGTTAAATATCAATTCTGCAGATTTAGCCCAAAAAGCAGCTGCCTGCCGTAATAAGCCTGATTTTTATGGAGATGGCTTAGTGCGCTTGGAGCTTCTTCTGGAAGTAATTGGCGCTGCTGGCGAGGGATTCTTAAGGTATGATAACTATAAGTTGCATAAATTATTAAGTGAACTTGATAAAGGAAGATTGCTTCCCGGTGATAAGGCATTATTAAGTAAGATACTGGCAATTAAGGGAGATATTAAACACTTAAGACCGCGTTTAACT
>VGKN01000298.1 GCA_016867055.1 Candidatus Omnitrophota bacterium | reverse complement strand
CTTGTGGAAATTTTGAGGCAAAGCTCGGGATTAATTCCGACATACAAGTTATCTCGTCCTTCGGACTCCATAACTTGTGTCGTCATTAAGGAGATTTTGGACAAAAATACAGGGACACATCACTTAATTCCTAATTTTTTAATAATGAATAACCCATCCCAATTTTTCCCTTGCCAAAAGGATTTTGAAATAGTATTATTGAAACCTGTATAAATTTTTTAGATTTTTTAATACTATTTATATATCCCTCGCTTTAAACGCTCTCAAAATTTCCTTGTGGAAATTTTGAGGCAAAGCTCGGGATTAATTCCGACATACAAGTTATCTCGTCCTTCGGACTCCATAACTTGTGTCGTCATTAAGGAGATTTTGCCTTGGAAAATTATAATGTTAGTGATATAAGAAATGTTATTGTGGTTGCCCATTCGGGCGCAGGGAAGACCTCTCTGATAGAGGCGCTTTTATTCAATGCAGGAGCGACTACGCGGCTTGGAAGCGTGGCAAGCGGAACCAGCATATGTGATTATAACCCTGATGAGATAGAGAGAAAGATTACCATAAATGGAAAATTTTTGAACCTCGTATGGAATAATAAAAAGGTTAATCTTGTAGATACCCCAGGCTACGCAGACTTTATAGGCGACTTAATCGGTGCGCTAAGGGCGGTAGACGCTAGCATAGTCATAGTTGATGCAGTGGGTGGTGTAGAGGTAGGCACAGAGAGGGTATGGGAATTTTTAGAGAAGCATAACCTTCCGAGGATTATATTCATAAATAAACTGGATAAGGAAAATGCGAATTTTTTTGAGACGGTAAATTCTATCCAGGAAATTTTTGGAAAGACCTGCGTTCCCTTCCAATTCCCCATAGGAAAGGAGACTAATTTTAAGGGAGCCCGTGATTTATTGACGCAGTCAAATTTTGACCAACTTGATGAAAACGAAAAAAAATATGCTCTAAGTTTGAGAGAGCAGTTGATAGAAAAAATAGCCGAAACTGATGATAATCTATTAGAGAAATATCTTGAGGGTGAGACACTTTCGCTTGAGGCGTTGAAAAAGGCATTAAGGCAGGGTGTAATATCAAATAGAATAATACCGATATTCTTAGGCTCAGCTACCAATAATCTCTCTATTGGTCCTGTTTTAGATGCCATAGATGAATATTTTCCATCTCCTTTTGATAGGGGGCAGATTAAGGGAGTTATTCCAAATTCAGACAAGGAAGAGGTAAGGAAGCCCCAAGTTGACTCTCCTTTTTCAGCGCTTGTCTTTAAGACTATATCAGATCCATATGTTGGGCAACTAACCCTATTTAGAATCTTCTCCGGCTCTTTAAATTCAGACTCCGGTTTTTTTAATTCAAGCAAACGGTCCAAGGAGAGGATAGGGCAGTTATATATTCTCCAAGGAAAAAACCAGATACCCATTAAAAATGCAATCGCCGGAGACATAGTGGCAGTTGCAAAACTTAAAGACACAACAACCGGCGATACCTTATGCGATGAGAAAAATCCAATATTATATGAGACTATAAAATTTCTTGAACCCATCCTTTCAGAGAGCGTAAAACCAAAATCAAGGCAGGATGAGGAGAAAATCTCCAGCGCTCTTCAGAGACTTGCAAGTGAGGATCCTACCTTCAAAATTGGGAGAGACCCCCAGACAAAAGAACTTATAATTTCCGGGATGGGGGATTTACACCTTGAGGTTATGGTCTCAAGGTTAAAATCCAAATATAGCGTGGATGTAGAAATAGGTGTGCCAAAAGTGCCATATAAAGAGACTATACAAAAGAAAGCCCAGGTGCAGGGAAAATACAAGAGGCAATCAGGTGGCAGAGGCCAATACGGAGACTGCTGGCTTGAACTTGAGCCGCTTCCAAGGGGAGAAGATTATGAATTTGTAGATAAGATAGTTGGCGGTGCAATACCCAGAAATTATATACCCTCTGTTGAAAAAGGTGCAAGAGAGGCAATGCAGGAAGGGGTTTTAGCTGGATATCCTGTTGTGGATGTGAAAGTGACTGTATACGATGGGTCTTTTCATCCTGTAGATTCATCGGATTTGGCTTTTCACATAGCAGGTTCAATGGCATTTAAGAAGGGCCAGCAGGAGGCCTCCCCGGTTTTGCTTGAACCGATTATGGATGTAGAGGTAATAATTCCGGAAGAGTATATGGGTGCTATCACAGGAGACTTAAATTCAAGGCGCGGTAGGATTATGGGAATGGAACAGCGCTCTAAGATGCAGGTGATAAAGGCAAATGTACCGCTCGCCGAGATGCTCAAATATGCGACTGAACTTCGCTCTATGACCGGTGGAAGAGGTATGTATTCTATGAAATTTTCCCGCTACGAAGAGGTTCCGCAGAAAATAGCCCAGACCGTAATCAGCCAGTCAAAGAAATCTGAAGAGAGGAAAGAGTAGCCCCCCATTTTTAAGTCGAAAATAACTTTACACTCTGTTTTTGGTGTGTTATAATCCATGCAAACGAAGAGGATAAATGGGGAAGACTGACTTATGTCATCCCAAAAATTCGGGATTCTATAAGTCAAGTGCTCGCCAAAGGTAGTATTTATTATTAACATAGGAGTAAATATTTATGTCAGGACATTCTAAATGGGCTGGGATAAAGCATAAAAAAGCAGCCGTAGATGCTAAAAGAGGACAGGTTTTTACAAAACTTATAAAAGAAATTACTGCAAGCGCAAGGGAGGGAGGAGGCAATCCTGATACAAATGCGAGACTA
>VGKN01000297.1 GCA_016867055.1 Candidatus Omnitrophota bacterium | reverse complement strand
TTCTTCCTTCTTTTATGTCTTTCTTTAATTTCTTCTTGATTGCATTTAATACTACATTGGGAACCTTCTCAAGGGGTTCCTTTAGTAAACTTGTTAGCACATATCCGTGATAGTCATTAGTGAAAAAATCTTTTGGCTGGCCCTCAGGCACTGTTAGTGCTGTCCTTATTCTGCCGATTTCAACCGGAGTTCCAGCGGGTAAACCGGCGATAGCTTGTGTTGCTTGATTTCCTGCAGGTAAACCGGCGATAGCATCTTTTCTTGCAGGCGATACTTGTCTTCCTGTTACAAGCGGTGGGGCGAGTTTTGATTTCTCTAACCCTGTGGTAGCGCCTGCATCTGCCCTATCAAAAAAAGTGGGTGAAATCACTAAATTAAAAGACACCAAAACCGTAACCAGGATGCGCCAGAATTTTTTATACCCCTTACCCATTTCAAAACCCTCCTTATTTTTAATGGTTTTTACTCTTAAGTTAAAAATAAATCTGTCCTTTTTTCCTGCCTTCTTAACTTGTATGCCTTATAATCCATAATTTACTTAATTTCTATTTTCCATAGTTTACTCTTGACTTGTGACTTATGCTTTTTTCCTTCTGACTTTGATTTATACAATATCAGTTTGACATTCATCGGTTTTTTCCTTATAATAAAACTGTGAAAGAGCCGAATACAAGGGGGAGGAAATAAATATGAAAACTAATAAAATTAGTCTGGAGTTGGACACTTCTACAATTGAACAACTGGTAGAAAAAATGCCTATGGCTGTTAAGATTCGCTTGGTTCGCAAGCTTGAGAAAGAAACCTTGGCTAAAAGAATAGATGAACTTCTTAACAAAATAGAGCAGCGTGGTAAAAAATACCCCATTTCTCAAACTAAAATTCTTGAAGAAATACAAATTGTAAGAAGACAAATTTATGGTAGTAAAGGCGGTAGTTGATACAAATGTGATTGTCTCTGGCTTGCTTTGCAAAGGTAATCCACGTAGGATATGGAAAGCACTTAGGGATGAAAAGTTTACTCTCGTTTTATCTCCTTTAATGTTTGAGGAGATAGCAATGGTTTTGTCAAGACCAAAATTCCATAATCTTATTAGCGACGAGGAGCGCAAGGAAGTAACCATATTCTTGGAATCATCCGCTGAATTTATCATTCCTAAAAAATCTATATCTATCTGCCGCGACCCTGAGGATAACCAAATCCTCGCCTGTGCCCTAGAAGGAGGAGCAAACTTTATTATAACTGGAGATAAGGACCTACTAAGCCTCAATCCTTTTAAAAACATTTCTATTATCTCTCCCAAGGATTTTATAAACTACTTAGGAAAAAAATAAATCTGTCCCCTTTTTTCCTTTTTTTCACCATTTCCCAATTACTAATTCCTGTTTTTAACACCTTTGCCTTCTGACTTTTCACTTCTAACTTTTACCTTCGCCTTTTTCTCTTTCCCAATTCCTCAATTCCTGCATCCATATCTATATCTTGTATCCATATCTTGCTTCCCTTTTCCCTTTGCCTTTAGTTTGAAACTTGAAATCTCTTTTTACTTAGCCCAGAGGGTATATTGCTTGAACTCCAGATTTTTAACATCTCATCTACTGAAGCACTCAAGAGATGTATCGCCTCTTCATCCCTTTTTGATAGGGCCTGCATAACTATCTCTCTGGGTTTAATCTGGGGTTTTTTACTCTGCATTTGTGTTTTCCTTCTTTAAACTAAATGACCAAAATAAAAAACTATCCCGTCCCGCCTACGGGGCGTAATATGTCTCAGTTTGAAATCTGAGATTTCTTTTTAGTCGGCTTCGGAGGCAATGTGCTAAAATTCCAGAGTTTCACCATTTCATCTATTGATTTGGTAAGAAGATGGACCGCCTCTTCATTTTTTTTAGTCAATTCTAATAATTTGGTTATGTCCTTAGCCTCGGGCTTTTTAGTCTCCATTTTTTATCCCCTTAGAAATAGAAGGCGCTGAAACGACTTTTTGAGATACCGCTTGCCCATTCTTATTTTTAAGTATTTTTCTGAAAAAAGTTTATTTTCAACATATACCATTCCCTAATTGACAAAGCCTTGTTTGTTTGTTATATTGCACCTATGCAGAAAATGATTAAGCCTATTAGGCTCAGTTCTCATGCTCAGGAGCAAATATCCTATCGTGGTGCAAGCAAAGAAGAAATTTATGATGTTATCAGAACTTCTGTATGGGAAGAAGCTGAAATGGGACGTAAAGAATGCCACAAGGATTTTGAATTTAATAAGATATGGAATAATAAAGCCTATAAGACAAAACAAGTAAGACCGATATTTGTTGAGACAGAGAAAGAGATTATTGTGGTAACGGTTTACGTTTATTATCGTTAAGGAGGGAATATGCGAATTACCTATGACCCAGAAGTAGATGCACTTTATATAAGATTTGAAGAGGGCAATGTTATTACAAAACACCTTGCTGAAGGAATTACTGCTGACTACGATGCCGAAGGCCATCTTGCAGGCATAGAAATCCTTGATGCAGTCAAGCGTTTTGGAGATGCCAATACATTCAAAAAGATTATGCTTGAAGAAATTGGTCTGTGTCGCTAATTTTCTCATATCCATAATATCCTCTCTATGTTAGCGCTACCTTTTTTAGCCAAATAAAAAAAGCCTAAACTTAGACTAAAATAAAAAGTTATCTTTAAAATATAAAGTTTGTTTCCTAATTTTTTCCATGTTTAACCACACCTTAGCGATATCCTCCGTCCTCCGCCAAGAT
>VGKN01000296.1 GCA_016867055.1 Candidatus Omnitrophota bacterium | reverse complement strand
GGTAAAGATGCCGAGACCGCAAACAGATTATTAGACTCTGCACTCAAGCTTCAGGAGGCAGGTTGTTTTAGCATAGTCCTTGAGTGCATACCTGATGAGATAGCAAAACTCATAACAGAAAAACTTACTATCCCTACCATTGGAATTGGTGCAGGTATAGACTGCGATGGTCAGGTACTGGTTACACACGATATGTTAGGTTTGTTCGAACGTTTTACCCCTAAGTTTGTAAAACAGTATACGAACCTTTCTCCAGAGATTTTTAAAGCCATCTCAAGATACAAGGAGGAGGTTGAGAATCTAAAATTTCCCTCAAAAGAACATACCTTCCAGATAAAATCCGAAGAGTTAAGGAAAATTAAAGGGAAATAACTTATTTATGTGTCAATGTTTCAAAGTATCAAAGAAAATAAATTTTGATACTCTGACATCCTGACACTCTGACGCTTAGTTTATCAAAACAATGAAGATAACAATTATTGGGCCCGGAGCTATGGGGTGTTTGTTGGCAGGTTTACTCGCTAAGTCTGGTAATGAGGTTTGGCTTCTTGATAAAAATCAAAACCGCGCAGATAATATAAAAAAAAATGGAATCAGGATAGAAGGAAAAACGGATTTACAAATAAAAATAGATATTACTACCGAAGTAGGTAAGATTGGTAAAGCAGATTTGATAATTATAGCTGTAAAATCTTATGATACTATACAAGCAGCCTTAAGCGTAAGGTCAATTATAAATAGCGCTACATATATTTTGACACTTCAAAATGGTATAGGGAATGTTGAAAATATAAAAAATGTTTTGAATAACCCAAATATTTTAGGCGGGGTTACCTCGCACGGCGCAACCCTTTTAGGTGATGGCTTGCTACGACATGCAGGCACAGGCGATACCTATATAGGACGCCTTGATGGAAAATCTACTACTGAGGTTAAAACTATTGCAGAGATTTTTAATAAATCTGGCATAGATACAAAGATATCCGAGAATATAGAAGGCCTCTTGTGGTCAAAATTGATTATAAATGTAGGCATAAATGCGCTTACCGCAATAACCCGCCTCAACAATGGGAGGCTTATAGAGTTTGAAGGAACAGAGGGGGTTTTAGAAAAGGCAGTCTCTGAGGCTATTTTAGTAGCACAAAAAAAGAACATAAAACTTATTTATAATGACCCGCTTGAACGTGTAAAAGAGGTATGTCGCTTAACCAGTGCAAATATTTCTTCAATGCTTCAGGATGTGTTGAAAAAACGTAAAACTGAGATTGAATATATAAACGGTGCTATTGTTAAAGAGGCAGAAATTTTAGGTATCTCTGTGCCGGTTAATGAGGTATTGACCAATCTTGTTAAGACCATTGAATCCAGTTACGCTAAACAGTTGTCTTCTTCTAATTAGCCTATCTACATTGCTAAATCCCTCAGTTTGCGCTACGACAAAAAAGGATTCGGGACAACAACGCTCATTCAGTCTAACCTCGTTGTGCCCTATATGCTTATTTATCTTAAGGAAGATATTCTTGCGCAGTCGCATGACTTTCAAGGAGGAATTTATTCGGAATAGGCAATTGAAGGAAAAGATTCTTGAGGTGCTCAAATCTGGAAAGATAAACGTGAGTTTAAAGACCTTCTCCCTGTTAATCAGCGCATGATCATTAAGGGTTTTTCCCGGTACTCTTGTTGCAGAAATTGAACATAGCCTTGCGAGGTGAAAATTGTAAAATTGTCTGCTTTAGAAAATCAAGCTGGGCTCCGAATTTTGCCTATATTATGATATAACTATACAAGATGTCTACAGAATGGGTTTAAGGAGGAATAACATGGAAAATCTTTTTTTAAGTCCTTTAGAAATGTCCAAGGCAATAAGCGATATTGGAGAGAAGAAGGCAAAAGAAACCATATTTGAATTATTTGTCTTTGGGGTATTAGCTGGGATATATATAGCCTTTGGCGCCGTTGTGGCCACTGTTGTGTCAAGCGGAGGGACACTGGATCCTGGCTTGGTAAAGTTTCTCGCGGGCAGTGTTTTTAGCGTTGGTCTTATGTTAGTGCTTATTCTTGGTTCAGAGCTCTTTACAGGGAATATCCTTATGACCATAGGACTTATCTATCAAAAATATTCTTTTGGCAGAGTTTTGCGCAATTGGTTGATTGTATATTTAGGTAATCTACTAGGCTCGATGCTTATTGTATGGCTCGTATATAATTCGGGGTTGCTTGTTCATTTGGGCAAGCCTACCCCCATAGGAACTCTCGCAGTTGAAATTACTCAGGCAAAATTGCAGTTGAGTTTTTCAGAGGCCCTGTGCCGAGGCATATTGTGCAATATGCTTGTGTGCCTCGCGGTAATTATGTGCATTGCCTCTAGGACCATGGAAGGTAAAATATTAGGAATATATTTTCCCATTATGACTTTTGTGGCCTCGGGCTATGAACATTCAGTGGCGAATATGTATTTCTTGCCTATAGGACTTATGTTAAAAGGTGAACTTCTCTCGAAATTCTCCACAATATTTAACAACCTAATACCAGTAACTATCGGCAATATTATCGGCGGCCTTTTAATTGTCCTTTTGCATCCTAAGGTAGAAGAAAGGATAGCACGGCTTTTAGTCAAAAGAAATAACAAACATTAGAAACTGGCTTTGCCCGGTGTTAGATATACCCGGCCTATTGGATAGATTGGTGTCCCGCTTTATGCGTATTGGGACACAATACTTAATAAAGGGACACAATACTTAATTCTGCAAGCAGGAA
>VGKN01000295.1 GCA_016867055.1 Candidatus Omnitrophota bacterium | reverse complement strand
CAGGCATTATATTCTCTAATAACAACTCCTTTCCAGATGTCATCACTCCTAAATCAACTAGAACATCGGAGGCAACTGGGTTAATCTTGTTTTTATCCGCAGGCGAAACAGCAGGCGCGGCGGCTGGCACGCCGGGTGGCAGTGTGGCAGCTGATGGCGCAATTGGTGCGGTGGCGGTCGGTGGCGCAACCTGGGCGAAGGTAAGGGTAAAAATATTGCGGTCAGGGTTAGTCCCCCTGCCATAATCAACCTTATTTGCAAATTTGAGTATCATATATATACCCAATCCTCCAACTTGGCGTTTCTCTAATGGAAGTGTTACATCAGGCATTGGGTGCGATAATGGGTTAAATGCGATGCCATAATCCACAATCTCTATCTCTAACTGCCCGCCTTTAAGCCGAAGGGTTATCTCAATTTTTCCCTCTTTTCCTTTGGGATAGGCATTTTCAATAACATTCGTCACTGCTTCGTCAACAGCCAAATTTATCTCGTATATTCTTCTAGGGATAAACCCTAATTTTCCTGCTTCACGTTCGATAAATTTGTGCACTAAATCAAGACTACCTAATTCTGCGAGCACAGTTATGGTGGCTTGCGCGGCAACTGGCGTTGGGGTGGGGGTTGGTACAGCAGCTGCGGCTTCGGCTGGCGTGGCAGTGACCTCGGCTGGGGCAAGAGGCAAGGTAACTCTTACAGTAGTCCCTTCTCCTACCTTGGAATCTATATTAATCTCTGCGCCATATTCATTAATCAATAAGGCTGAGGCAGCAAGGAATGCAGTTCCTGTTCCCGGTATATCTTTAACATTATCTGCACGAAGTAACCCTGTTTTACCCAGATTAGCCCGTATCTCTTGCAGGATATCTTCAGGAATTCCTATACCTGTATCCTTAAATGTATACTCAACTCTACTTCCGACAATCTTAGCAGAAATCTGCATCTTTTTCGTAGTTAAAGCTTCTGCATACTCCCTAGATGTAAATTTCATCCCATTGCTTGCAAATCTTATAAGGGCTCTTAGCATCCAGAATAATTGACCCTTTAGATAAGCATCATCGGGTAGCTGGCTTTTATCCACCTCAAACTCAATATCTTCTTCAGTCATTGCTTCTTTATACCTATTTTCAATAAGTTCAAGAAGTAACCTTGCTGGAAAACTGCTATGGGCAAAGTCTAATTTATCTTTATCCAATGCAAATTCCTCTGGATTTAGGAAATTGAGCAGCTTATCTCTATAAAGAGGCCAGAGCCTTAGTTTGTCTTGCCCTAAAACCTCTCCCTTGCTAGCAGCCCTTAATATTATCTCTGCGGTTGTCCTAACTCCATCAAGCCCTCTTGTTAACTCATGCTGAATAATGTTTCTCTGTGCTAAAGATTCTAGTCTGCCGCTTAAGAAAATTGGTAGTGTATTAATAGATATTAAAAGCATACTATGCTCCATCCCTATAATTCTTAATAAGTCCTCGTAAGCCGTAGATTCCTCTTTAACCTTATCCGCTTGAAGGGGGGTCTTTATCCATCCCTCTATCATATCTACAAGCTCTTTATGGTGTTGCCTAAGGCGTTCTGTAAACTTGCCTTCTAAGATACCCCTTAATAATAATTTGACAAGCGGGTCTTCTACTGAGGTAGGCCAGATGACCCTTTCAGGGGATAAAACTCTACCATCACCATCCTCAATACGATAGGTCTGTTTAGCAGGGGATGGCACATCTACCTCAACTATCCATACTGCCCTGTCTTCTCTAAGGGCACCAATTACATCTAATACAAATGAATTAAACTTACCAAATCTTTCCCTTAACTGTTCCTCTGTTATATCCTGAGGGATTCGCTCTAATTTAACTCCGTCTGGCGCAAATGTGGGCGATTTTAAAATAACCTCATTAACGCCTTGCTCTGTTGCCAAGGCAAAGCGAACTCTCCTTTGTTCCTTTCCGTTTTGGGATACAATAGATGGGGCAGTTATACCCTCTTCAAAATTTGCCAGTGAGCCAACATGCTCTATCAGAATTGAGGCAAGGATGAACGCGTATTCATCCTCTCCTACCCTTTCTAAGATTCTCTCGGAAAGAAGGCTATAATCTTGGGGGCTTAACATCTGCTTTGACAGGTATTCCTTAATCTCAAGCACTGTCTCATTCCTCTCGGAGAGTTGTATATCAACAACTCTACCCTCAATGGCAATCTTACGGGCTATATCCAGAAGCGCTGCTATACATTCATCAATCTTTGCTATACTATCAACGGTTGGGGTTTTAACTGGCATTGGGGTTTGTTGGGCGACGATTTCCTCTGCCAAACCAGCAGGAACTGGCTGGGCGGTTCCTGGCGCGGCGGCTCTTCCCGGGGCAACGTGGTTTAAAATAAGCTCTGCCATTTGCTGAAATTGCTCAGGAGGTATATCGTCATAGGGACGCATTGCAAAAACAATCGGAATATCAGATTTTAGTAACGCATCTTCTACAGTAAGTTTTGGTGGCGTATAAAATTGGAATTCACTAAGTATCCTACTAACCGCAATTCTTCGTACTTCACTGTCACAAGGAGCGTCTTTAACATCGACTTGTTTGTAAGATGGATGCCTGTCAATCCATACAATGGCGTCAATACAAACAGGTTCGCGTGTCGGCTTTATATTTGTCAGATCGTATGAACGCGATAGGCGTCCCGATCCGTCAGGAGAAGAACTCACAGAAATAGAAGATAGCCCGTCCTCTTCCTTAAAGGGGCTTTGAATGACAAATAACTGTTCTG
>VGKN01000294.1 GCA_016867055.1 Candidatus Omnitrophota bacterium | reverse complement strand
ACAAGCGGTAATAATAATTGATTAAGCGCTTCATTTAATAATATTGAAGCCGCTTTAGCTATGCCTTTAACTGCATTGCCGGGTATATATGGAAAGCCATAAAGAGGATGCAAGCAGATTGATGTTTCCAATGCACTTTCTCCACCAAGCCCCACTATTAAACGCCAATCCGTTTGTAAATTAAGACTTTTTTCAACTTTGTAACCGATAGTTTCATAATTATTAAGTAATGAAATAAATCTTTGGTAAAGACTTTCATAACCCATTTTATATTTAACTTTCTCATATTGCTTTACAAAGTTTTTCAAGTATTCTTTTTTATTATCTTTTTCATCCCCCGGGATAAACAAATGATGATATAATAAAAACGGATTATCAACTAATTCATTTAACTCATACCACCAACCTATTCTTTTTTTCTTAACACCGTTATCTTTCTCTTCGAATTCATATTTCTCATTTTTAATTATAAGATTCAAATCCCTTATCGAACTTTGGATTTTACCCTTGAATGAATCTGATAATTTTACTTCTGTCCATTTATCAGGCATTTAATCCTCCAACTCTGCTTCAGCAAATCTTTTCAACCATACAAGACAGGCTAGCGCTGATGAAGTAAAATTCCTGTATTCACTAACACTACACTCAAGCACTTTATCTAACAAATCGCCAATTTGAATATCAGTATCTTTTGCAACCATTTTATTCAAATGTTCAGTTAGTTTTTTATAAGCATCCTTCTTTTTGGATTCTTTCCAAAAGGATAAAGTCTGAACAAGACCATTAGTTTTGATAAGCGTAAATGCAGAGTTAACATACGATTTATATTCTCCTGCAAAATTTTTGCTCCTAACTTCCTTAGTTACTAACTCCCAAGCTAATTTTGCTCTTTCTTGTTCTTTTGTTTGCCTCATTGATATTTCTGGCATAGTTTCCTCCTTAGCTTAAAAATTTTATGTTTACAATACCTTTGCCAATAGTTTCATCACCCCCAATCTGCAATCTGTTTGCATTAAGCTGTCTAACGTATTCCAGAATATTTTGATCTGTTTTTACGTCTTCTGGTGGATTAGGTGCATGTGAATTACTTGTTAAAACAAGTGAATAGAATAAGGTATCGCACGGAACATTTTCTTCATAAAACAGATTTCCACCTTTCTTGGTTTCGGATGATTTACCTTCCCCAAGTTTTATTCTTGCCTGAACTTCAGTGGAATGCTCAACAAAATCCTTAAAATTATCGTCGCTTATAATAAGCAAGCTTCTTCTTACTTTTTTATTCCAGAAATTATATTCAGTAGAATTGTGAATGGTATTATCACTTAACCATTTTGAAATTTTGTTGGGGTTGATATTTTCAGTTGCCGTAAAGACAAATTCTTCTAATACAACTTTTCCGTTTATGACCAAATCAGATTTTTCTGTTTGCGATTCCGCATTTAAGGAATTCGTAAAAGCCATATCTTCATCTGGCAAATCTATTTTCCAATCAACACTTTTGCCTATTTGTGCAAGTTCCCTTTTTAGTCTACTGAGTACAAAAGGACAAGTAACATAGGCAAATACTCCTTTCATGGAACGAACTGGAAAGAGGAGTAACCGCAGATCGGTAAAAGAAACTGCACCCGAATGATCGCTTCCATCTTCCTCTGGACCAAAAACAGAAATGATTTTTTCTTTATCCTCTGATTTTCTAGTACCATTTTCTCTCTTTCCAAAATTTTCAAACCATTCACGGACAGCGCCTTTTACACCGCTGCCCACACCATTAGGAAAGTTTGTATATTTTTCACGCTGGATAGGAAGATCAATAGCACTTAAGCTCGTACCACTTCCTATGTGCAATGAAGTTTCTGTGTATAGAAACATTATTGTCGATTGTGTGTACATATTACCATACTCCAATTATTGTTAAACCTAATCCTTCTTTACGAAGGTTTTTGTCTTTCATTATTGATTCCATAAAAAGTTTGTTATGAATTTCTTCTGTATTAAACTCTTTTCCATCCAGGCTTTCAAAAAAATAAACTGTACCTGCTGGAACTGCTCTTTTTAGAGGTTTTGATTTACCCTCTATTATATCCCAACCACCAATTCCGATATATCTTTCAACTGCTGCTGAAATTAATTTTACTTTTATTTCATTGATTTCACCTTGTAAAATCTTTTTGCCATCATTACTTATTTCACTTAGTCCATCGGGAATCCACCCGTTTTCAAAAATTGCAGGAGTTAAAAGTATAAGTTTGAATCTATTCTTAACGTCCAATTTCGGAATCTCTTTCCATCCTTCTACAGCTTCATAAAGAGCTGTACGAGATTCACCTCCCAGTCTTAGACATTTAAAGTTATCATCAGAAATGTTAAGAAGCTGAGAATTTATCTCTATAATAAAACCAAATTCTTTATTAGATAATCCATAATCTCGCCAAAGATGAGCAAATTCAAGTGAATAAATAAAGCCTTCCTCAGAAGAAAAAGTATTGTTATTTCTTTTAATGCCGATTCGTTTATCGGTTGTAAATACTTTTTCTTTTATTATAAAATGCTTTTTATCCAATGGTCTATTTAATAAATATTCCGACAAACCATTCTCTTTCAAAAAATATTCATTGCACGCCTCAAATATTATATTCGATTCGTCTTTAATACCAAGAGGTAAAAAAGATTCATTTGGGAAATTTGACACAAGATTATTTAGAGTTTTAGGTGTAACTGTATAAAAATTTTCTCTTTCTTTTTCTTTCACTATATCAGTTGG
>VGKN01000293.1 GCA_016867055.1 Candidatus Omnitrophota bacterium | reverse complement strand
CTATTGCCTCAAATCGTAGCGGTGCCAATACAAACTGGGACCATGCAGTAAATGTTCTTAGAGAGCTTGACACACGAACATTAATTGGTCTTAATCCCGAGGGGATTGATTTGCCCGCTACCATTAGAGGAGCGGCGCTTTTCCATGATATTGAAAAAGGTGTAGGTATGGCAAGACACGAAGACCATCGTCATAAGAGTGCGGATAAAGCACGCAAGATGATGCCAATATATGGTTTTAATGAAGATGAGGTAGAGCTCGCCTTCCATCTAATTAAAAACGATATTATAGGTCGTCTCTTAACTGGCAAACTGGGAGATGGAAAGGAGGGTATCAAACAGACGATTAAACTGCTTGAGCCACCCACCCCAACATTGCGCACAAAGCTTTCACGCAGCGATATGTTAAAAATTGCGCTTGTTCTATATAAAGCAGATGCTGGTGCTGGTATAAATTTAAGAAAAGAGATTTTAAGACATGCAAGCGATGGTCGTATGGTGATAAGGCATGATGTGCCAAGCACAGGTATCTTGTTTGATCTTATAAAACAATTAGAGATATTTGAACTAACAGAACTTTTATCAAGGGAGTTTAAAGGAGTTGCAGTTGATTGGGATGGCACAATTTATCGGCATGGTAAAGTAGAAGATGAGGCCTTGAATAGGATAATTGCAAATTTAAAGAAAGGGGTATTTACCGTAATTATAACTCGGCGCCAGCGTAAAGAAGGTGCCGTTAATAGTATAGTTAAACACTTAAAGGCAAAATCAATGACACCGGAGGATGCACGTTCTTTATTAATAGTTACTGACAAGGGTGGGGCTGTTTATGATGGTAGCGGAGCGTTATTATATGAGTCTAAATGGCCTAAAGATTTTGGACCTGCCGATACTTCAATAATAGCAAAATCACTGTTAAGGGATAGTGGTTTAAAAGAGGGTGATGATTTTGGAATTGAAATCAGGGAATTTTATGTAACAGTTAATTTAAAAAGGATGAAGGCAAAAGAACTAATTCTGACTATGCAGGAAGGTGTTAGAAAAAAAGGTGTTCCTCTAGAAGTAGAAATTTCCAAGGATGATACATTAGATTTTGCACCTCGAGATATAAATAAATTAGCAGCCTTAGCGAGACTAATTAGATATCTTAATAAAACTTACTACCTAACTTTAACTTTGAAGGATTTCTTGAAAATTGGCGATATGGGTAATCTTAATGAAATTGACCACCCCTTCTTGGCAGAGGATGGTATTGCAGTAGGAAGCAAATTTAGGGAAGATGTTTACCCATTAGTAGCTTATGCTCCTGATGGCCAGAGGTTAGAAGGGACGCGTTTAACAGCTGCGCTTTTAAATACGGCGAAGTTTATCCCTACTACAGTATCTTTGGACATGAAAGCAGAAGATATTGCCAAAGCACTGCTTTCTCAGCGTATAGTGATAGTAAAATACTTTGCGGAAACAACATCAAGAACTATTGCAACCTCGCAGAACAGACACGCTTTATTAATGAAAATCATTCGCGTTATAGAAATATTAATTAAAGAAAAATCAAGCCCAGCCTCTATTGAGAAGGCAGAGATATTGATGAAAATTTTGAGAGATGCCGCGAAAATTAGAGATGGCACAGCAATTCATTTACCAGATTTAACTCATAAAAAACCAGTCCCTTTACCTACCCCAACAGTTATACCCTCCCGTCCTTTCCAGGGATTTATATTTGACTTACACCGGACGCTAGCACCTTCAGGTGGTTCCATTCAAGAGCCTATATTGGGGAGGATTATAGATATTTTAAGAACCAAAAGGCACATTGCTATTATTACAGGTGGAGTAGAAGAAGAAATGGAAAGAAGTGTGTGGGCCCTTATTCCGCCAGCATTAAGACAATACTTACATATTTACTCTAACTGGGGATCAGTAGGGCTCGGTTTTGATGCGCAAGGAAATAAAATGTCTTATTACAACTATAAGCTTCAAGAAGAAGAAATAACCGCAATAATAGCAGTTATTGAACCTGTTCTGAGAGATAAGCCTCATAATATAAAATTGTTACCGTATGAGATAAAGATAGAGTTAGAAGGTGAAATGTTAAAACAAGCAAATAAAATTGCCGAAGCGATAGATAGAAAATTAAGAGAGGCTAAAATAGAAGCCACTGTCGTTAATATGTCAATATTGATTAGAGATAAGGTATTTGCTGCAAGACATTTCATGACTGGATGTAGGCTCAAAGAAGAAGATTTATTGATAGTGGGTAATGAGGCCCAAGATTTTGGTATTGACCGAAGACTTCTTACTTCATTTCCAAAGGCTGTATCTGTAAATATAGGAGCTGGTTCACCTACAGCAGCCAAACAAAATCCAAACCTTATCCAGACCGGAACAGGGGGCTTAGATATAATGGAAGAGATCCTTGAGGCTGTGGCTATTGAACCTACTATTTCAGCTTTGCCTTTTGACGGAAGTGCAGAAGAGATTGCCAAAGAGCTGTTTTCCCTCGAAGTAGCTACTACCAAGGTTGCCGAGGTTACACCTGCCCCAGCCGTTGAAGAAGTAGTTAAAGTCACTAAAGAATCTGCTACACCTGCTGAAGCAATGCTTGCTGGAGAATCACTTTCTCTGTCTATGTTAACCGATGAAGAGGAATCTGCGAAAGCAAAGATAACATCCCTGCTTCCAGGACACCGCTTTATAGAGATCGACCCTTCATTACAAGAATTTATTATCTCTGAGATAAGGAAATATCCCAACCTGACACCAACTCAGC
>VGKN01000292.1 GCA_016867055.1 Candidatus Omnitrophota bacterium | reverse complement strand
TCCTACCTCCATTCACTTTCCAAGCGAATTTTTGTAAAAAGATAAGGCTGTATCTCCATAAGAAGACCTTTTATATAATTGAATGGTGCCGATACGCTCTGGAAGTTTTTCTGTCTTGCTATGCTCTATCACTATCAAACTTGAGTTTTTGATAATATCATATGTCAAAATTTTAAGCAACGCTTTTTTTGCTAAGAACCGCCCATAAGGAGGATCCATTGTTATAATATCAAATTTCTTTTTATTTTTATTAAAGTCTCTAAAAGCCTTAAATATATCCTCATATAAAACATATGCCTTATCCTCATATCTAAGGGATTTTACATTCTCTACTATCGTATCTACGCAAATCCTCTCCTTTTCTACAAAATAGACCTTTTCTGCCCCTCTGCTAATAGCCTCAAGGCCTATAGCACCGCTTCCGCTAAAAAGGTCTAAAATCTCCTTGCCAATTATTTCATCCTGAAGAATATCAAATATCGCCTTTCTTATTTTATCAAGGGTTGGCCTTATGCCTTTTTGCCTCGGAGCCTTAATTAACCTTGAACGGTCTTTACCACCTGTTAACCTCATCACATTAAACCAGTAAACCCCGTTAGAGAACTTCGTTCTTTTACCCTATTAGAAAGACTTTTCTAACAAGGCGAGCGGTCTGCTGCTTGCGGTGGCATTAAACCACCGTCAGCTTTAAGCAGAGATAACCGCCGATTAAAATCGGTGGCTTTCTCTAACGGGGTAAACGCATCCCCAAACCTTCTTATAAGTTCCCTTTTAAGTTTAGGCGAACTTTTCAAGTATGGGTCATTCTTTATTATCTGAAATGCCTCGCGCCTTGCAAAATTTAACAATTCTAAATCTGTGGCAAGATTAGCCAGTTTGAATTCTGGGAAACCATGCTGTCTTATCCCAAAAAACTCGCCGGGGCCCCTTAATCTTAAATCTTCCTCTGCTATCTTAAAACCATCTGTTGTATTTATAAATGCCCAGAGCCTTTCTCTGGATTCCTCTGTTTTTAGATTGGACAATACGAGGCATATGCCATCAAGAGAACTCCTTGCGATTCTTCCTCTCATCTGGTGCAACTGGCTTAAACCAAATCGCTCAGCATGTTCTATGAGCATAAATGTGGCATTTGGTATGTCAATGCCAACCTCAATCACTGTGGTTGAAACCAAAAGGTCAAGCCTGTGCTGTTTAAATTCATTCATAACAGAATCCCGTTGTTCTCTTTTCAATTCCCCATGTATTAGGCCAACTCTTAAATCAGAGAATATCTCTCTCTTTAGTTTTTCATACATCTTCTTTGCTGCCTTAAGGTCCAAGCTAGTTGACTCATCCACTAAGGGATAAATTATATAGCCCTGCCTACCTTCTTTTATCTTCTCTTTTATCAAATCATAAGCACGCATTCTTTCCTCTTCATTAATAAGGTATGTCTTGACAGAACCTCTTCCCTTAGGAAGTTCATCAATGATAGATATATCCAAGTCTCCATATGAGGTAAGAGCAAGGGTCCTTGGTATAGGCGTGGCGCTCACTATTAGGGTATCAGGATTTATCCCCTTCTGCCTAAGGACATCTCTTTGAACAACGCCAAACTTATGCTGTTCATCAATGACTACAAGGCTTAGGCATTTAAATTCCAGATTCTCCTGTATAAGGGAATGGGTACCAACAATTATATCAACGGAGCCCTCCTCTGCAGTCCTTTTTATAAGGAGTTTTTCCTTTTTGGAAAGGCTACTGGTAATAAGTGCCATCCTTATATTAAGATTTTTCATCAACTCCCTCAGTGTATAAAAATGCTGTTCGGCCAATATCTCTGTGGGGCACATAAGAACAGTCTGATATCCGCTTTGAACCGCTACAACCATGCTGTAAGCGCACGCAAGGGTCTTTCCTGAACCCACCTCTCCCTGAAGAAGTCTATTCATAACCCTGTCGGATGCCATATCTTTGGCTATCTCATTTATTACCTTCTCCTGCGCCTCTGTTAATTCAAAGGGAAGCGATTTTTTAAACTTCTCTATCAAGGGTCCATCTATATTATGGGTTATACCCTTTGGCTCAACCTTGATTTTCCATTTTCTTATAGCTAGTATAAGTTCAAGCAAAAATAGCTCATCAAACACAAGTCTATGCCTTGCTATTTTCTGTTGGTTGAGGTTTTGGGGGAAATGTATATTTTTAAGGGCAAAGGGAAGGTCAACAAGCCTATTCCTTTCTCTGATAGAGGAGTCTATAAAATCATCCAGTCTCTCAATATTCTGCTCTATCGCCCTCTTTATGGTTGAGCGTAAAAATCTCTGCCTAACATCAGCACTAAGACGGTATAGGGGAACTATCCTTCCTGTATGAATCGTCTGCGAGTCTTCTTTTTCTACAATCTCGTATTCAGGATTTACTATCATAAGCCTTCCGTAATGCTCAATCTTGCCATAGAGTATAACACTATCACCCACTTTAAAAAATTTACGCATATACGGCTGATTAAACCACACCGCATATATGGTTGCACTTTTATCTGCCACTGCCATTTCAAAGAGATACCTCTTCTTATATTTTGTTCTGATTAAACCCATTGCGAGAACCTTGCCTTTCAAGGTCTCGTATTCACCGATTTTCAATTCTGATATTGGCTTTATATTGCTTCTATCCTCGTATCGAAAGGGGAAATAGGTCAAAAGGTCAAATATAGTATATATTCCTAATTTATTAAGCAATTTATATCTAAAGGGCCCTACGCCCTTTACAAACTGTGCAGAATCTGAC
>VGKN01000291.1 GCA_016867055.1 Candidatus Omnitrophota bacterium | reverse complement strand
GAAACCCTCTGTTACGCCAATTATCATATTGTTTATAATAGTTCTCATAAGCCCATAGCGCGCTCTGTCACTCTTAAGCGGAGAGCTCATATCTATAAGTAGTGTTGAGTCTTCTACCCGAGGTTTAAATATTCCGGGAAAATTATAAGCAAGTTTTCCCTTTGGACCCTCTACAATAATATTATTTGAGTCTATATTAACCCTAACATTTTTAGGTACTAAAATTGGCTTTTTTCCAACCCTTGACATAGAAACACCTCTTTTTACCACACATAACAAAGCACCTCTCCGCCTGCATTAAATTCTCTTGCTTCCCTATCTGTCATAACCCCCCTCGAGGTTGAAAGTATTGCAATGCCAAAACCCTTTAACACAAAGGGTATTTTGTCTTTTTTAACATATACCCTTAAACCTGGCTTTGAAATCCTGCGAAGATTTGAAATAAAAGGGCTTTTATCCCTTCTATATCTTAAATATACCCTGAATACCCCTTGTTTATTATCTTCTATTGCCCTATAATTTTTTATGTAACCCTCTCTTTTTAATATACGCAATATCTCTCCCCCTAATCTGGAGGCAGGATATTCAGTAATTTCTTTTTTTGCTCTTGAGGCATTTCTTATAACTGTAAGCATATCGCCAATAGAATCTGAAATAGACATTAAAACCTCCTAATCTACCAGCTTGCCTTGGTCACCCCAGGAATTTCACCTTTTGATGCCAATTCCCTAAAGCAAATCCTGCACATCTGGAATCTCTTTAGATATCCTCCAACCCTCCCGCATACTCGGCACCTGTTGTATCTACGAGTAGCGAACCTCTGGGGTCTCCTCCATTTTTCAATTAATGCTTTTCTTGCCATTATCTTATAACCTTTATTCAGAAACTTACTGTCTAAATGGAAAACCGAACTGTTTAAGAAGCTCAATAGATTCTTCTTTGGACTTAGAATTCTTAATGATTATAGTTATATCCATACCCTGAATCTTTTGGACCTTATCATAGTCTATCTCTATAAATATTAACTGTTCATTTACTCCAAAGGAAAAATTGCCAGCCTCATCAAGAGAACTGGAGGAGAGTCCCCTAAAATCCCTTACCCTTGGAAGGGCAACATTTATAAGCCTATCCAAAAATTCGTACATAATCTTCCGTCTTAAGGTAACCTTACAACCTATTGGCATACCCTCCTTTATCTTAAAATTTGCTATTGCTTTTTTAGCCCTTGTAATAACTGGCTTCTGACCAGTGATGAGAGCTAGATTTCCCGCAACTGACTCTAAGATTTTGATATCCTGAGTACCCTGACCACAGCCCATATTTATAACTACTTTTTCAATCTTAGGACACTCTAAGTCATTCTTATAGTTAAAGCGGCCTTTCATATATAGAAGTATATCGTTTTTATATCTTTCTTGTAATCTGGGAACGTATTGTGCTGTTTTCATTCTATGGTATTATCTCATTACACTTAGAACATAATCTCAACCTTGACCCATCCTCAAGCACCTTTGCCTTTGAACGATTGGGCTTATTACATTTTGGGCAAACAAGTAATAACTTAGAAATAGAAACTGGCATCTCTTTTTGGATTATTCCTCCCTGCTGGTCTTGCTGGGTTCTCCTCTGGTGTTTTTTAACAAAATTTATCCCTTGAATCAATGCCTGAGCCTCATCAAGAAATACCTTAATGACCTTGCCTGTTTTACCCTTGTCCTTTCCGCTTATTACAAATACCATATCGTTCTTTTTTATATGTCTCATTAGATAACCTCTGGAGCAAGAGAGATTATTTTTGTGAAATTCTTTTCTCGAAGTTCTCTAGCCACAGGGCCAAATATCCTTGTCCCTCTCGGATTTAACTGCGAATCGATAATCACCATAGCATTTGAGTCAAATTTTAGGTATGAGCCGTCAGTTCTTCTTAAGGGGTTGTGGGTCCTTACCACAACAGCCCTTACAACCTCACCCTTCTTTACGGTAGACTCTGGGGTAACCTCTTTTACATTCGCAGTTATAATATCTCCTATCTCGGCGAACCTTTTCCCTGCACGTCCTATCACGCCAATACAAGAGGCACGTTTTGCACCGGTATTATCAGCAACCTCTAATATAGATCTCATTTGAATCATTTTAAAACCTCAGCAACCCTCCAACGCTTATCTTTTGAGAGAGGTCTGGTCTCTACAATCCTTACCTTATCAGCTAATTTTGCTTTATTATCTTCATTATGAGCTTTAAAAGTCTTTGAACGTCTGATAACCTTTTTATATATAGGGTGTTTTGCCAACCTCTCAACTTTAACAACCACTGTCTTTTGCATCTTATCACTTACAACTACACCTATTCTTTCCTTTCGCTTACCCCTTTTTTGGCTCATCCTTTATCTCTTTCTCCTTTAATATTGTTAAAAGCCTTGCTATATTTCTTCGCAATCCCCTTATCTGACTTGGAGAAGGAACGCTGCCAGATTTAGACTGACATCTAAGTTTGAACAATTCACTCTTCAAGCTACCAAGTTTTTGGTTTAATTCCTCTTTAGCTAACTCCCTAAGTTCAGCTGGCTTAAGCGGTTTCACCTTAATGTGTTCCTTTTTGCCTTACAATAAATCTGGTCCTTATAGGCAGTTTATATGCAGCCAACCTCATTGCCTCTTTGGCTAAGGGTTCAGGTATGCCTTCAATTTCAAAAAGCACCTTTCCAGGCTTAACAGGACATACCCAGTGATCTGGAGCTCCCTTTCCCTTACCCATTCTTGTCTCCGCTGGTTTT
>VGKN01000290.1 GCA_016867055.1 Candidatus Omnitrophota bacterium | reverse complement strand
TATATTCTTTATAAGATAATCAATAAATTATAATTAAATAAAATTAAGATGTCAATTGAAATATCCTTAACGGAGATGAGATTTTTTAAATAAAAAAGCCCCGAAAGAATCGGGGCTTTTTAGATTACCTTGATAGAGTTTCAATAATTATTCTATAGGCTGACCTGCGGCATCATTAAGTCTGATTACACCTGACTGGTCTAAGAAAAATATCCTTACGCCTGTAACATTCATAGTAACAGGCGTTGAAGTAATGCTATACATATTAGCACCTGCAGGCGCATAAATATACCTGTAGCCCTGCACTCCCCTCCTACCAGCAAGTTGGAATCTGTTGTCAATATAAGGTGGGTTCGCAGTTGTTAATTCCCGTATACCCCATGGGTATCTCGGCGGTGTTTGTGCAACTCTAAAGCTCTCACAGGCAGTGCCTATGGTTCTTAGGTTGGCTATACAAGCAGCCTCATTTGCACTTATCCTTGCACGCATAAGGTTTGGTATGGCAATAGCGGCTAATAAAGATATAATAGCGATTACTATCATAAGTTCTACCAAGGTAAAACCTTTATAATTTAGCCTTTTCATCTTGTTTCACCCCCTTCCATTGTAAACCGTTATATATAATAGTCCCCAATTAAAGTATGGCATATAAAATAGGATTTATCAAAAGATTTTATAAGAATAAGGGAATTAAAAAAACTACCGCTCAAGACTGGGTTGTCTATAATTATAGCGGCATAGGTCAGTTAGAGTCTTTGCGCATTTTAATTGAAACCGGAAGTTTTAAAAAATCAATCCTTCCCTTTTCAGTAAATAAGGATTTCCCATTTAGCGTAATCTTATATTTAACAAGATCTTCTGGTAGAACAAGCACAAAACCTCGGGCAGGATTGGCTTTTCCATAGGCAGAAAATTCTATTTTTTCCCTATTTTTTCTAAAGGTGTAATTGATGCTACCATATGCTGTCGGCAGATTTTTTATAGAAATCCCTTTATCTAACCACGCAACGTCAATGCCAGCGCAGAGTATCAGTTTATCATCAGCTTCATAGACAAAGGCTGTTCTTACGGCATCAATATATCCTGAGCCAACCCATGTATGAGGCATATCTCCAATATAGGAGGGCATGCGAGGCTTCGCATGCACTACCTCAGCCATATGATTCCAACTAAATGGTCTTACTGAGTCCTTAACAAAATAACGCAGCATTGTTAGGGCACGTTCCTTCTCATTCATCCTTATAAATGCGTTTGCACTGCGCACCTCATAAGGCGTAAATATAACCTCACCACCAGGCCTTAATCTTTTCTCAAATTCCATAAAATATCTATCAAATGTGTTCTTTAGATAGGGCTGTGGTAAGGAGTCCTTCTCGTCACACGCTGTAATTGCAATCGCTGTGGAGGTAGCGTCAAAGTCTCCCTTCTCTACGCAGCCAGGTATATAATTTATCCTGTCTCTATTGATAACTGCCTTTATGGATTCATATAAACATTTTTTAAAATCATCTGCTTCCTTCTCCAACCACTCGGTATCCTGCTTTTCACCCATAAGTCTTGCAAGATAAATCCCATCTTTAAAACCCTTTAATACCCAGAAATCGTCCCAGTAGCTGTGCATCGCCGGATAATAGCCCTCATGGCTGTTTGACTGTGGTAATATTCCGTAATACGGTTTTTTATTGGAATTGCTCTGATATTCGGGGCTCATCCTCTGTCTTCTGAGTTCTTTGGCAAACTGAAGCGCCTTAATAACCTTGGGATAAAGCAGTCTTAAATATTCCTTATCCTTGGTATAATCCACATACTGGCGCACTGTAAATACATACTCTCCCTGGCTGTCATATTCATTTCCCTCGCCGGTTCCGCTTGAGTTAAACTTTGCGGCATTTCCCTCATTATAAATAATAAATGGAACATAGCCGTTATCTGCAACCCTTGACGACACCGCATCAAGCCACTGGCGCACCTCGTCTTTAAAACCCATCCTTAAAAGAGCGGCGCTTGTAAGCGCTCCATCGCGCAGCCACGAGTGGTTATAATTGCGCGGCCCGGGTTTAATCCAGGGACCATCTTTATTTATAAGGATATACGCTATATTGCTTTTTACCACATCTATCAGGCGTTTCTCAGGAATATCAATTATAAAACGATTTAAAAGCTGTTCCCATTTTTTGACTTCAATATTTAACTGGCTCTCAAAGAACGCTGACGTATTATGAATTATACCCTTCGGAATATCAGAATTTGGATACATAGGAAACAAAACAAAGAAATCCTTGCTTGAAAAAGCCGGGATGTTTAGATCATATAAGACGCCTATGGAAACCCTTCCATCCTTGTCCTCTGCCCTAATTAAATCAGGCAGTCCGCCTTCTCTAATAAAATCAATCACATCTCCCTCTGAAATAGGAAGCGTTGCTATCATCTCTGGATTAGTCAGTAATAAAAACCTGCGCTCTTTATTAATAGTAACCTTTGCGAATCCCTTTTTTAAAAAACACTCTGCGCTGTTTATC
The DNA here is from genome assembly GCA_016867055.1 of Candidatus Omnitrophota bacterium. The sequence goes on along the minus strand of VGKN01000290.1, from coordinate 257 downwards.
GGGCTGAAACCACCGTACTGCCATAGGGGGTTTATCTGAACCGGCCTTATAGCAAGTGCAAATTTCCCGACAAAAACTTCTTTAGTTAAATTTTTGACCCTATAGCGCAATAAGCTATAAGACTGGCCTAATTTTCCGAACGCCAACGCCGATATATCAAGAGCCCAGTTGCTATACTCCCACCTTACGCTCGGCAATGGTAAAAAATCCCTAAGTAAATACTGCGAGCATTTACAATTAGTTGCGCTATATAACTG
>VGKN01000289.1 GCA_016867055.1 Candidatus Omnitrophota bacterium | reverse complement strand
TAGGTAAAACACAGCTGCAGATAGACAAGAATAGATTAAATGAGGCGATAGGAAATTTTAAAAAGGCCATTACTCTTGATCGATATAATTTCAGGAATAATTATTTAATCGGCTTTGAGATGTTAAAATCTTGGGATTATTTGAGTAATGAAGATAGAGCATTTACACTCGAGCGCTTGAAATTTGCTTTAAAGATAGAGCCGTGGTATGGGGATTCTATTTATCCAGCAATGCTTTATTATACAAAAGATTTTAAATCGGTTTTAGAGGTAACGCCGAAGTATTATCTTGGCTACAAAATTTTATATGCATTTTTAGAAGAAAAAAATCTTTGGCGATATCGTAAGCAGATTAAAAAAATGTTAGATTTATATAAACAGAAAGAAAAGGCGGAAGAATTCTCAAGAGAAAAAGAAGGAAAGATTAAATTATTGAATAAAATAAGGGAACAGAAAGAAGAATTTGTTTGGAGTGGGACATCTGAATATGGCAATAACAAATATGAAAACGGGAATATGTACTGGACGGGAACGATACATTCATTAATCAGCTTGTCCAGGGGGCTGTCTTTAATTAAGATACAGGCGAAAGGAGAACCGACAGATAATATCTGGCCGTATATGATCGTAGAATTGGACGGAGAGGAGATCGGGGATCGTTTTGTGGATAGTCCCGATTGGACAGAATATTTTTTCAAGGTTGACACTTCTGGGGGTAAAAAAGTCTTAAGTGTTACTTTTTTTAACGACGGCGGAGATGAAGAAAAACACGAAGATCGGAATCTATATATAGGTGAAGTAAAAATTGAGGCGGGAGTTCAATAATCGATGGCAAACAAAATTTATAGGAATATGTTACAATTTGGTTTGATAGCGATAATGATTTTTATGCCTTTTGCTCGCGGAGCAGTAGAGATTTGGTCCATAGCGCCCGTTGAATTAGTCGCGCTTATTTTAGTTTTTCTTTGGTTATGGAAGCTAAACAACAATAATGAGCCTTTTAGGCGGACAGGTATTGATTTAGCGCTGTGGTTGTTTGTAGTTTTAGCAGTTATTTCTTGCTTCTTCAGTATTTATAAATTGATTAGCATATTGGAAATTTTGCGTCTTTTAATGTATGTAGGTGTATTTTATCTCGTAGTGAATAATTTCGACCGCCGGATGGGTTTTCGATTAGTAGCTACGGTTATAATTATGGGCGCTGTAATTTCTTTGCTTGGGCTTGCGCAGTATTCTTTAGGGTTTAACCATTCCTGGTGGAAGCCGGAGAATTTCTTGGCTTCAACCTATGTTAACCATAACCATTTTGCCGGATATCTGGAAATGGCAATTCCGCTCGCGATAGCAGTAGTCCTAGGACTTAAGAAAGAAAGAGCGGCGTCAATAATCAAATTTTTGAGTTTGCGCGTAGGGTTGCTTTTGGCTATAGTTGCAATGCTGGTTGCTTTCTTGTTATCGCAGTCTCGGGGCGCATGGATTTCCTTAACCATTTCTTTGATAGTCATGAACGTTGTCTTAATTAAGAAAAGAGCATTGCCGAAAATATCGCTCTATGTATTAATATTATTTATTTTTATTGCTGTGGCATATATGGCAGCGGGAACTGACGATGTAGCGCAACGGCTTCGTTCCGTTGAACAGATTAATAACGAAAGTTTTCTCAGCGGACGCGAAAAGATGTGGCAGGGAAGTGTCGAAATGATAAAGGCTAATCCTATTATTGGCACTGGCATTGGGACTTTTGAGTGGGGATTTCCCCGTTATCGGCCCGAAGGATTAAATGTACGGGCAAATTTTGCCCATAATGATTATCTGCATATGATGACAGAGATGGGATTGTTGGCATTGCCATTAATGCTTTGGATGATTTTTTCAATAATTTCAGCAGGATTTAAATGGCAAGATAAATCCAAGATTGAGAATTCACAATCTAGTTTTGGTTTGCTTGAGGCTGTTGTATTGGGAAGTGCGGTAGGAATATTAAGCTTATCCTTACATGGTTTGGTGGATTTTAATTTCCACATCCCCGCGAATATGTTAACCCTCTCAGTTTTAGCCGGAATAATCTCAAGAAGAACGCAATAATATAACCTTTTTAAAATAGACAAACACAGATTTATAGTGTAAGATATTTTTTGTTAATAGTATTTTGACAAGGAGGAAAATAATGAATAAAAATTTTACTTGGTTGATGTTATTTACGCTGGGCATAGTCTTTTTTTGTTTTGGTTGTGAGCAGAAAGCCAAGGATAACAGGGTTGTTGCTAAAGTGGATAGCTATTCTATGACCGTTCAGGATCTGGAGGACGAAATTGAGCATTCCCCATATTCAGCTGAAAAAGAAAACAGCCCCGAGAACATCCTTGATTTGGCGATCAGAAAACAGATTCTCATCCAGGAGGCGCAAAGACAAGGCCTGGACAGAAAAAAGTCTTTTATGAAGACAATAGAGCGTTATTGGGAGCAGGCTCTAATTAAGGAATTGATACAAAAAGAGGCATTAATAATTTCTCAAGGGGTAAGCAAGGATAAACAAAGCGAGGCCCTGAACAGTTGGATGGAAGGCCTATATAAAAAAGCAAATATAGAAATAAATAAAGAAGCATTAAAAGATATCAAGGCAAAAGAATAAATCCGGAGGTATAAAATGGATGCACAAAATAGGAGAAAAGAATATTTTATCGATAAAGGCTTTCAGCGGGATTTCATTTTGAAATTCTGCGGTCTGGTAGTGCTAGCTTCGGTTATTTCCGGAGTCGCGCTGTATCTGTTTTCTA
>VGKN01000288.1 GCA_016867055.1 Candidatus Omnitrophota bacterium | reverse complement strand
AGCAGAAGTGGATGATATAATAAACGCCGTTAAGCAAATCCTTAAAAGAAAGGCAGCAAGTAAACCCCGTTAGACCCCATTAGAAAAATCTTTTCTAATGAGGCGAGCGGTCTGCTGCTTGCGGTGGCTTTCTCTAACGGGGTAAAGAGTATAAAGTAGCGAGATAGATAGGAGACAGGGGACAGAAAACAGATTTTTCCGACTTCTAAAAGTTTGGTATTTATAATTGAGAAGGAAATTAAATTTATTAATTACCGCAGGCCCAACGCAGGAGCCTATTGATCCACTAAGGTTTATTTCCAATTACTCAACAGGCACCATAGGTTATGAGATCGCAAAAGAAGCAAGGGTAAGAGGCTATAACGTTACATTGATAAGCGGACCAACAGGCTTAACCCCGCCAAAAGGGATAAATTTTTTAAGGGTCCAAACAGCCTTACAAATGAGAGAAGGTGTAAATAGATTTTTTAAGAGGGCAGACTGCCTAATAATGGCAGCAGCCGTCTCAGATTATAGACCAGCTCAGGCAGTCGCTGGCAAGATAAGTAAGAATGCAAAGACATTGAATATAAGATTGGTAAGAAATCCTGATATATTATTAGAGCTCTCTGTTAAAAAGGCAAATAGAATCATAGTGGGTTTTTGTCTTGAGACAAAATGCCTTTTAAAAAAAGCAGTTAAAAAACTTAGAAAAAAAAACCTTGATTTAATTGTGGCAAATCAACTCTCAAAAACAAATAATCCATTTGGCGATAGAAAATCAAACTTTTTGCTTATTGAAAAGGAAGAAAGGACAATAAGAAAATATAAAAATATATCTAAAAGAAATTTCTCAAAACTACTCCTTGACAGGGTAGAGGCGATGGTGTAATATTTTAAAAAAACATAGGTCAAATGAAGCTACGACTTATGGAGTGTAAGCGACATAAGTCGCTCTTCGATAAGGCGATTTAATATCAGCTGAATTTGACCCTTGACATTTTGTTAGGATGCAGTTTTTCTAAGGCAAAATGTCAAGGATTTAATTCGCAGACGCTCCGAAACTTCGGAGCTACAATTTATGAAGCGTAGCGACATAAATTGTCTGCTCATTAAAAGGAGGTTTGTATGGTAAAATTTTCTAAAAGGGAAAAGGGTTTTACCTTGATTGAATTACTTGTGGTTATGGCTATAATCTTGCTTCTAGCAGGTGCTGTTACACCTGTTATTGCGAGGGCAAGGGAGCAAGGCAGACGAACTAAATGTATAAGCAATTTGAGACAGATAGGAATTGCGCTTCATCTTTATGCGGGAGATAATAATGAGGCATTTCCTGCAGCTGCTGGTTGGGGAACCACTCTTGTAACAGGAGGTTACATTACAGACCCCGCAGTATTTGACTGTCCATCAAGCGCAGCAGTAGGAACAGCAGCAGCCCCTGACTACGACTATGTAGGTGGTCTTACCGAATCATCTGCTTCTAACACCTGTATAGCCGCTGATAAAAATGGTAATCATGCAACCTACTGGAATCGTTTAAATATTGATAGTTCTGTGAGTGGGACTACAACAGATCCGATTCCATAACAGTAATATTTTTTTATTGTTTCTATTAAAGGGCAGTCGATGTTTTCGACCGCCCTTTTTTGCGCGTTTTCTTGACACCTGCGCGATAGGTCCCAATACTTATCTTACACCGAGTGCTTGGCAAGAGGAAGCATCGGGGTGATTCCAGCGAACTTATTAATTATTTTTGGTTATGTTAATTTACCCCGTTAGAGAAAGCCACCGATTTTATCGGTGGTTATCTCTGCTTAGCTTAAAGCTGACGGTGGTTTAATGCCACCGCAAGCAGCAGACCGTTAGAGAACGAAGTTCTCTAACGGGGTTTACCCCTTCTAGTTTTTAAATTTTGGCGTGGTAGCCAAGCGGCAAAGCAACGGTCTGCCCCGAATGAAGGCAGCTTTCAAGATATAACTTCGGGGTCCCGAAGCAGAGCAAAAAAGAAATTTCTACATTCGGGACAAAACCGCTCAAGAAAGGGCGGCATAGCCAAGTGGTAAGGCAGTGGTCTGCCCCTCGGAATTTTGGCGCGGTACCCAAGCAGGAAGGGAGCGGTCTGCAAAACCGCGATGCGTGGGTGCAATTCCCACCCGCGCCTCTAAATATTCTTCGGGATTTATCCTGAGGAGCGGAGCGACGAAGGACAAAACCATTATTCAGCGGTTCGAATCCGCTTGCCGCCTCCAGTATTTAAAAGTTCAAATCCCTGCCTGACGGCAGGCAGGCGGCCACGCCCCCAGATAATAAATCCAAAAATCAAAATTCAAATATCAAAATTAACAGATGAAAAGAAAAGGAAAACAGAGCGAACAGTTAGACTTTGAAATTGCTTTTTATGAAAAGTTACTAAAGGAAAAACCTGATTTTGCTGAGGCGCTTATTCCCTTAGGAGATGCTTATACAAAAAGGGGTTATTTTGAAAAAGGGCTTGAGGTAGACAAGAAACTCACCAGGCTAAAACCCGAGGATCCGATAGTATGGTATAATCTTACCTGTAGCCTTTCTCTTTTAAACAGGACAGAAGAGGCGCTTGATGCTATGAAAAAGGCACTAAGTCTTGGGTATAACGATATAGAATACCTTCTTTCAGATAGCGATCTTATAAACCTAAGGAAAGAACCGCTCTTTAAAGAACTTATTTTCAAGCTCAGGGGGCATCACAATTGATGTTATTATGCTAAAAATTTTGTTGACAAGTATGCATAATGATAATATAAATTATTTCTAATAATGTTAAAAAAAGTTACAA
>VGKN01000287.1 GCA_016867055.1 Candidatus Omnitrophota bacterium | reverse complement strand
CTGAGAGTAAGCCCAGCCTTGCGCCATTTTCCTTATCCAGCGTCTCTAAGGCAGTGGTAACAAGTATCCTCGACTCGGGATACATCAATCTTGTTTTGGCTATTGTGGTTAAAACCAAATCTACAGATGGCACTGGAGCGTCTTTTAGTGGCGTGTTAGGATGCGGTATAAATGGCCCGAATGAAAACATTTCGGGTTCTAAAGAGTACGCTAATTCTATATCCTTAAGTATATCCTCTTCGGTCTGCTGTGGTAAACCAATCAAAAACCCTGTAAATACAAGATAACCAATCTTACGTAGTTCTTTGATTAAATTAATACGATTTAAAAGCTTTTTACCCCGTCGGTATTCCTCATAAAGCCGCTGATTGCTTGTTTCAAATCTTATAAGAATTCCGCGGGCACCTGCTTTATATAGTTTCTTATAAATCTCTATATCTCTTTCTCCTATACTCAAAATGAGTAAAACGGGGAAGCTCTCCATAATTCTCCGCACAACGTCTACAAGCCTTTTTTCATCATACCTGTAGTCTTCCCCTGACTGTAGAACCAAGGCTTTAAAATTTAACTCCTTGATAGCATACTCGCAAGCTTTAACTATTTCTTCTGTATCCATTCTATAGCGTTTCAGTTGAGCATTGCTATGCCTTAATCCACAATAAAGACAATCATTACAACAGTAATTTGAAAATTCCATAATCCCGTGAATACAGCAAGAGTTACCGTGGTATTTTTGCCTAAGATTATTGGCTTTCTCGTATAGATTCTTGGGGTTCTGGGTGAGTTTCTGGTCAATCTCTTTAAGTTTAAAAAATAATTCTCGCCAGGCTTCTAATATGGGGAGGGCTTCTTTGGTAGGGATTTTTTGGACTACAAAACCGCCCTGGGCATAGACATAATCGCCGTCTGTCAACTTAAAAAATTCATTTTTGGCTTTTCTTTTTTCACCAAAGTATTCAATGGTGACAATATCTCTATCTATATCGATAACCTTCCCGGGGATAGCATAACACATTTAATGAGCGCTTGACTTATGCCCGCCTGCCGTCGGGCAGGGAGCGCATAGCATGCGACATAAGTTAATCTTCTTTGAGGCACTTCTTTGCTTGTGCGAATTAATCCCCCCACCACTTTTTGACAAATGCTTTAATCAAGAAATTAAAAATAAATTCCCTCCACCAACCTATAGCTATAAATCCAATGTGTCCACAAAAAGTGGTGAGGGGGTCAAATTCAACCACTAGATTTATGTTCACTATCGCTCCGTAAGTCTGGGTTACGTTTTAGAAATATAAGTCTCGCTTGCCCTCTTTAATCTTAGCGAGGCGGGATTTTGTCTCTTTTAGCAGATTTTCATCCTCAATTTTTCCAAGATAAAATTTAATTAGCTTATTGCCTTTTTCATATATACCATCCTCGCCAAAATCCTCGAGATACTCCGCAAATGTCAGAATTCCATTTGGTCTGCAGAATTTATGGATTTCGCCAGGTTTAGAAAAACTCATAAATTTCTTTCCGGTACGGCCAATCCTGTAGCAAGCCGTGCAGAAACTGGGCAATAACTCATCCTCCAAAACACTATCTATAATCTCATAGAGCGAGCGCTGGTCATGCAGTTCAAACTGCATTCTCTTACCTATATCTTTTCCATACCCACCCGGCGAGGTAACTGAGGCAGCGGAGGCCTGGGATATACCTATCTTGAAAGCAAGTTTTCTTATTACAGGTGTTTCCCGCGTGGTGATAATCATACCTGTATAGGGAACAGCCAGCCTTAAAATTGCTATAAGTTTAAGAAAATCCTCATCATTTACCTTATAAGGTGGGTTATATACAACGCTCGGCGCAGGACAAAATCTTGGAACAGAAATTGTGTGTGGGCCTACACCAAATTCTCTATCCATATACCGTGCATGAGAAATAAGTGCTAGCACCTCAAAACGCCAATCGTAAAGACCAAAGAGAACGCCGATGCCTAAATCATCAAGTCCTGCCTCAAACGCTTTTGTATGAGCGGTAATCTGCCTGTCATAATCCGCCTTTGGACCCGAATGGAGTTTTTCATAGGTCTTACGGTGATAGGTCTCCTGAAAAAGTTGATAGGTGCCTATGTTTGCCCTTTTTAGCTTGCGGTAGTTTTCTACTGATGTGGCTGCTATATTTACATTTACCCGACGGATATTACCCTTTTTAGTCTTTACAGAATAGATTTTTTCTATAACCTCTGTCACGTATCCAATGGGATTGTTAATCATATCTTCCCCGAATTCAAGAAGCAATCGCTTATGCCCCATATCTATAAGAAATTTTGTTTGCTCTTCTACTTCTCTAAGGGTTAACTTTTTGCGCACAAGGTCTCTATTCCTTGAATGAAAGTTGCAATACTCGCAATCATTGACACAGAAATCAGAAATATAAAGGGGTGCAAAGAATACAAGCCTTTCCCCATATATCTGAAACTTTATTCTATGGGAAGTCCTAAAAAGTTCTTTTCTTGTATCTGGGTCATTAGAGTTTATAAGAAGCCCTGCCTCTTCTAAATCCAATCCCTTTAAATCCCTTGCCTTTTTAAAGATATCGGATAGGGCTTTCTGGGAAGGGTTTTTTGTCTTTTCTAAGATTCCCTGAATTTTTCTTTCATTGATGATATTCTGTCTCATAGTTTTTCTCTTAATCTTGAACATACGGGGCATTGCGGATCAGGTCTTAACTTAAGCTTCTGAAAATCCATATTCTTACCATCAAAAATAAGCATAGTATTGTAAAGTCCGCCTCCTTGACCCACTAAATATTTTATCACCTCTGTTGCCTGAAG
>VGKN01000286.1 GCA_016867055.1 Candidatus Omnitrophota bacterium | reverse complement strand
TCTGTGTCTGCCAATGATCTGAAGTGAGTGATACTAAGGGATAACCGCGCCTAATTAACCCCAAAAATAGATTCCGCTGTTAAATTTGTTTCTGTAGCTAAAGCCAGTAAAGTCCTATTTAGGTTATCCATTTTCTGATCCTCATTCAATAAAAAACGCAGCATTAGAGACCATGCAATAAGCAGGGTACACGTAACTATTAAAAACCCTCCATATTTACCAAGAAATGAATTATCTTCACTAGCTACCACAAACATACCCATAAACACCTCCTTTTTTTACTTTACCCATTCGCCAGAAAGCCACGGGCGTGAACCCGTGGATGAATGGCTTCTGGCTCAGGGTTTCGCTTCAGCAAACCTTGCAAGAAAAGATGCCACGGCTGTTAAGCCGTGGAGCTTCACAAATTAAACTAATAAAAACTCCTTATTACTGCTTCAAACCGCTTAAGCACTTTTTCTTTTCCCAGTAACTCAAAGATATCAAATATCCCAGGTCCAACGGTTCTACCTGTAAGGATAAATCTTGAGGGGTGTATTAATTCTCCTGCAGGAATATTTAGATTCTTTGCAAGATTTCTTAGAACCGCCTCCGTATTTGAAAACGTAAATTCATTTAAACCTGATAGGGCATCCCGAAATTTGGTAAGATGTTCTTTTATATTTGGTTTCTGGGTTAATTTTTCTAATTGCCCTGCGTCATAATTTAAGTCATCATTTAAAAAATAGCCGGCTTCTTGTTTAAACTCTCCAAGTGTTTTTATTCTTACTGTAAATAGCCTTACAAGTTTTTTGAGATTAACCTCGTCTAATCCTGCTAAATCCTTCTTGTCCAAGAATTCTTTTATCAATGAGGCAAGTGTATCTATATCCAAGACTCTTATATACTCTGAATTCATCCAGTTAAGTTTGTCAATGTCAAATATGGTATTTACGGATTTTACATTTTTTATATCAAACTCCTTAATAATATTATCTATAGACATAATCTCTTTATTATCGCGCGGTGCCCACCCTAAAAGGGTTATAAAATTTACAAGTGCCTCAGGTAGGTATCCGGCTTGCCTGTATTCTTTTATGCTTATAGCGCCATGACGTTTTGACATTCGCGAGCGGTCCTTTCCAAGTATCAATGGTACATGAGCAAACTCAGGCACTTTAAACCCCAGTGCCTCATAAAACAGAATCTGCTTTGGCGTATTTGATATATGGTCATCCCCGCGAATTACACAAGTTATACCAAGATCTGCATCATCTATAACGCAGGCGAAATTATAGGTGGGAAATCCATCCGATTTAATCATCACCTGATCTTTTATTGTACTTGAATCAACCTCTATCTTGCCGTGGACTAAATCACTTATGGTAATTGTCCTTCCCTGTGGCACCTTAAAGATAATCGCCTTCTGTATAATCCTCTCGGAATCTTTTATTACATTACCCTCTTTGTCTCTTATCTCACCCTCTGCTTCATAGGCAAGACCCTTTCTAAGCAACTGATTGGCAAATTCCCTATATACATCAAGCCTTTTGGACTGAAATACAGGTTCTCCATCCCAGCCAAGTCCTAACCATCTTAAACTGTCAAGAATCTCATCAAGAAACTCCTCTTTAGAACGCTCGGGGTCGGTATCCTCAATGCGTAATATAAACTTACCACCTGTATGCCTTGCATAAAGCCAGTTAAAAAGGGCGGTGCGGGCGCTTCCTATATGAAGATATCCTGTAGGGCTTGGGGCGAATCTAACCCTTATTTCCTCTTCCAAATTCATAACCCTTTCTTAATGCGTTTTTATTAATATCTAAAAAATTCTTTCTATGGGCGGGTATAAACTCCTCCAGGGTGTTGAATAAAAAATCTAAATCAAAAATTTCATCTGCTAAAAGAAATGCGCCAAGGCCAACCATATTAGCCACCCTTATATTCCCACAAGAGACTGCGATATCCGTCATAGGAATCCTTATGCTTTTTATGTCTTTTCTTATGTTTAGTTCATTATCTATAAGCGATGAATTTAGAATCAAAATGCCCCTTTTCTTTATCCTGTCTTTAAATTTCTCAAAAGAGGGATTATTCATAACTATGCATATGTCGGGATTCTCTATCACTGGCGAGGCTATTGTGCTATCCGAAATTATCACCGTACAGTAGGCAGCGCCTCCCCTGGCTTCAGCGCCATACGAACTTATCCAGGTAACCTTATAGCCAGAGCGCATAGCCGAATATGCCAGGAGTTTCCCCATAAACATTATCCCCTGGCCACCAAAGCCAGCACAGATTATGGATTTAGTCATATAATTTTATCAAGATTATATTTATTAATTATAAGGTATACATTCATTGTAACGCAAAACTCAAAACGTAAAGCGCAAAGCTGAAACTTAAAACTTTGAACTTTGCACCTTAGTTTTACACTTTTCGTTTTGCGCCTTACGCTTTCATTATCTATCACATAAAACACCCAATGGGAAATATGGGAGCATATTTTTTTCAATATGACTAAGGGAATCCTTCGGTGACATATCCCAGCATACAGGACACATCGATAAAACCTCAACCAGAGAAAAACCCTTGTTGTCCAGTTGGGTCATAAAGGATTTTTGAATTGCCTTCTTTGTCTTTAATATTTCTCTTGGGTTGTGAACGGATGTCCTTTCTATGTACCTTACGCCGTCAAGTTGACAGAGTAGATTTGAAAGTTTCAAAGGAAACCCATCTCTTTTTACATCCCTGCCAAGGGGTGTGGTAAGGGTCTTCTGGCCCACAAGGGTAGTAGGCGCCATCTGGCCACTTGTCATTCCGTATACCGTGTTATT
>VGKN01000285.1 GCA_016867055.1 Candidatus Omnitrophota bacterium | reverse complement strand
AGATTACACTGAAATAGTTTACGCCCATAATTGTTACCTACAAATGGCTGCAGAAATAGGTATAATAGGTCTTATAATATTTATGTTGGTCATCTCAAGCTTTTTTTTAAGCTCAATTTATAAACTTAAGAAGACAGAAGATGGTATAATAAAAAATATACATTTGGGCATTTTGGGTGGTATATTAGCTTTTCTTGTTCATAGTTTTTTTGATACAAATCTTTACAGTCTTTCACTGATGAGCCTATTTTGGTTTTTATTTGCAATAACGGTAAGACTACAGGATATTGGTAAAAATTCACAGTTAACATTGATATAATAATTACTTATATAAGAAGTCACAATATGTTGAAAACGTTGGATGTCGGTTGCGGCAGATATAAAAAAGAAGGCTCTGTAGGAATAGATATGAAACCCTTCCCTGGTGTAGATATAGTGCACAACCTAAATAATTTTCCTTGGCCCATAGCTAGAGATAGCTTTGATTTGATTGTCTGCAAGGATATTATTGAGCATTTAGATGATGTGGTTAAAACTATGGAAGAATTCCATAGAATAGGCAGACCTAACGCAAAGATTATTATAGACACACCGCATTTTTCAAATCCCAATTCATTCAGGGATCCTACGCACAGATGGCATTTTAGTTTTGACACATTTGATTATTTTGATATGGATTTTCAAAACCCGAAGTATACAGATTTGAAATTCAAATTAGTGAAGAAGGAGTTTATCTTCGGGAGAAAATGGGGTATCGCCAGAATCCTTTCGCAATTTTCTAAAAGAAGGTATGAAATATATCACTCCCACCGCTACCCTCCGTATAAGCTCCATTTTGAACTTATGGTGATTAAATAACCACCAAATGAGAATTGCTTTAATATTCAATAAGGAAAATGAGGCCACAACAGGATGTTATTTTGAAAGGGAATTTAAAAAGACTTCTTTTGATATATCCCATTTCTGGACCAAAGACTCCGATAAAATAAAATCTGTTTATGACCTATATATCAGAATTGATCATGGAGACTATAAATACGATATTCCGGATTATCTGCATCCCGCAATCTTTTACGCAATAGATGCACACCTTAAAAAACCCTATAAAAAGATAAGAGAACAGGCAAGACACTACGATTTGGTTTTTTGTGCGCATAAAGACGGTGCAGATAGACTTAAAAAAGATAAGGTTGCTGACGCTGTTTGGCTACCTGTTGCCTGCGCCCCAGCAATTCATAAGAAATTGACGATTCAGAAAAGGTTTGATTTAGGATTTGTTGGCACAGAGGGAAAAAAGAGTAAACGGAAGGCTTTACTGGATTTTATCAAAAAGAAATATCCTGATAGTTTTATAGGAAGAACCGAGTATACTAAAATATCTGAGATATACAGCGCATCAAAAATAGGTTTCAATTACTCAATAAATAACGATATAAACATGAGGATGTTTGAAATTATGAGTTGTGGCACTATGCTTTTAACGAATGCTATCAAGAGAAATGGCTTTGAAGACCTTTTTAAAAATGGAATACATCTAGTTACCTATAAAACCAAAAGAGAGTTAAAAAGATTTATTGATTATTATCTAACTAATGAAGAAGAAAGAGAAAAAATAGCGCTGGCTGGCTACGAGCACGTCATTAATAACCATACCTATTTATATAGATTAAATTTTATGCTTAGTGTAATCAAGGAAAGGCTAAGCAAAAAATATAACCTTCCTTTTTGAGAAAAAAAGATTAGACGTGCAGGATTTTTGGAAAATTCAGCTTTCAAAAAATAGGATTTAATGGACAAAGTGTGGATACGCTAGTGGAAGAAAATTTCGTTTGCGATATAATCTTGCTCGTATTTAACAATATCACTATTACCAACAAGTGTATAGAGAGTATTTTAAAGAATACCGATGTACCCTCAAGGCTGATAATTGTTGACAATGGAAGCGAAAAAAGTGTAAGGGATTACCTGTCCGTAATAGAAGGAAACGATAACGTAAAGATAGATGTCATATTTAACGAAAAAAACCTTGGATTTCCCCGAGGAATGAATATTGGTATCAGAAGTTCAAACTCTAAGTTCGTTTGCCTGTTAAATAATGATACCATTGTCACCCACGGCTGGCTTAGCAATATGATAAAGATTGGTGTTAAAAATACAGAGATTGGTGTTGTTAATCCGGCTAGTAATAATTTTGGTCAATATCCGCCAAAAGGAAGAGATTTAGAGAGTTATTCTGACGAACTGGGCAAACAATTTAGCGAAAAATATATTGAGGTTGGCCAGTGTATAGGCTTTTGTATGTTAATAAAAAGGGAGGTGATTGAAAAAATTGGTCTCCTTGATGAAGAACAAGGGTTTATGTTCTTTGAGGATACTGATTATTGCTACAAGGCAAGAAAGGCCGGCTTTAAATGCGTAATAGCTCTAGGTGCTTATGTATACCATCACAAGCATAAGTCATTTGGAAAGATTAAAGATATAGACAAAATATTCAAAAAAAGTCAAGAAGCATTTTATAAGCGCTGGGGGAAACCCCAGAGGGTTGTTCTTATTTTAAACCGAGATTTAAATACGCAATTGGATATACTTAAAGATGCAGCAAGGGGAATTAGGGATTTATTAAGCGCTAATCAATTTGTTTATATAATATGTCGTGTTAAACCCAGCGAAAGAATTTTAGAAGAATTAGAAATTATGCATACAAATTTACATTTCATATGTTACGCGCAGTTCTTTTTTATCAGATGTATACTTAAAATTTTATTAAGAAAAAAAAGATTTGATTTTATTATTGTATATAATTCGTATGTACTTAATTTCCTAA
>VGKN01000284.1 GCA_016867055.1 Candidatus Omnitrophota bacterium | reverse complement strand
TAATCGCCAATATGAAGGAGCAAGACCAAATCTCTTTTCTGAGCGAACTTCTAAGAGAAGAAGGGGAGTATTATCAATTATTATTGATTGTTGAAGCATTAGCCGATATCGGCGATAAGGCCTTTTTAACTTTAAGGGATTTTTATAATTATTTCCAACGAGAAAATGACAACCCCGCTCTTAGAAAGCTCATTGTTAGAAATGTAAGAAGGCATAACATAAAGACATCCAATACATTATCTTTATTATTGCAGGCATTGGATGATAAGGATATAGACGTAAGAAAAGAGGCTGTTATGAACTTGAAGTTTATGGCTCAGGATAACCTATTAAAAGGAATAAGAGGGATTATTCCAAAACTCTTGTTGTTATTGGATACAGAAAATGATGATAGCATACTTATAAATGTTATAGATTTATTCGGTGACTTAAAAAGCCCTGTGGTGATAAAACGCCTGTTAAAACTTCTGCATACTAAAGATCTGTCGGAGACATTGCGCGAGAGGGTATTTTACGCATTGACCCTGATATACCGAGAGGCTTCTTTAACTCAAAAAAAGAGGATTGAAAGGGCGATATCTGCTCTCTCTGATGATGAAGGATATAGAGAAAGGGCAATATATTATTTAGGTGAAATCGGCTATAAGGGTGTGTTTGAGACATTGAAGGGGATGCTTATTGAAAAGCCCGACCCTGCTATTTGCCGCTTAATTATGCAGATATGCCTTAAAAATCCTGAACTTAAAGAGGAGGGAGTGAGGGTTTTATTTTCTGCTATTAAACAAAACCCGACGGGTTCTATGTATATTGAAGAGTATCTAACTAAGCTTATAGAACAGACAATGCCTATAGGTTTCTTGGTGGAAATTCTTAGAGGTAAAGATGAGCGCTTTAAGATTAAGGCGATGCAGGCGCTCTTTAGAATTTCCGAAGAGGGACTACTTAGGGTAAGGGAAGAAGTAAGGGCTGCCTTGGGAGGGAATCCAGTTGCAGATGAGGTCTTAACGCAACTGTCAGCCAAGATTGGGGATTTGGATGTCTTAAAAGTAGCCATTTATGACAAGAACCCTGATGTGCGTATTGCCGCGGCCATCGGGTTAAAAAGGCTCGGCAGTAAAGCGGCGGAAGAAATCCTGAAAAAAGCCTTGGCTAAAGAAAAAACTACCCTTGTCAGGGTTTTTATGGAAGCAAAAACCAAACCCCTTTCTAAAAAGACATCCAGAGAATTACTGCGATTCATTACCAGTAAATTGTTCTTCTATCCCTTGGCATATGATGAGGGTAATCTATCCCCTGTTTTATGGGAGGCAATAGGACTTTTCTTGGGAAGGGCTGATGAAGAGATTCTTCCCCTTATATTTACTGATTATCGCACCTCTATCCTGGTGTCCAGCTATCTTATAAAATCTGAGATTTCAAATAAGGGCTTATTTTTAAGGCTAATTAGACTTAAGGGCAAACTTTCTGCTCAGGTGGTTAATATATTTTTAACAACCCCGCCTTATCAGGGTTATATAGAAGAACTCTTATCTAACAGAGGAATTCCGAGATGGTTAAATAACAGCCTTATGAGTGAATTTCGTAATGGTTCAGAGGCGAGGGTTAGATTTGTCCTTACTCTAATAAAATCATATTCCCCTGATAAAAGAAGGCCGTATCTTGATAGCTTATATAGAAACAAAAATATAAGCGAGGGATTTGCTAAGGGGATGATAGCAGAGGGACTTCTAAGAGAGGAAGAGCTGGCATATATTTGCCCCGAGTTACTCAAAGCCAAGCTCTTCAATAAAAACCTGCCCTTAGAAGAGCGTAGCTATACATTAGAACTATTGGCAATAAGACTTCCAGATCTTGTCCTTAGAGAGTGGATTATTAATCTACTTAGCCTTGACGATAAAAATGTAGCGAATATTATTGATTTACTCCCCGAGCCCATTAAGACCAATATGATTAAAATGCTTCTTGCAATTCTTAATTATGATTATTCTTCTTTACATTCCCTCAGTTTTTCTAAAAATTTCTCGAGGGTTCTGTTCTCCGATAGCCGTTGGTGGCAGACAATAGCCCTTTATTGTGAAAATATAGACAATGTCATATTCATAGACAACTTCCGGCAGATTTTCGCTCAGAGCGATAGACTAAAGGATATGGCAGATGCCCTAAAGGCCTTATTTAAAAGCGGTGTGCATTATAGATTCCCACTCCTTTCTGCCTTAAGGTCAAATCCAAATGCCAGCAAATCATACTACAGGAAACTTTTTGAAATGGGCGCAATAGATGGGTTTGAATATGAAATTATCCTTAAGGAAAAGCCTGCACAAAGGGGGGCTATACTTCCTGCTGTTTTAATTAAGAAGGCAGAAGAGGACCCGCAATATCTCGCACAGCTTGTGCGGGCTGAGTATATGCCAACTGCTATAAGAGAGATGGCAATTGAGGCCCTGGTTTTGGGTAAGACGGCGCTGGCATATTCAAGCAATGTGTGGATTTTAGGTAAGTTACTGGCTGACCCCCAGACGCAGAGATTTACCCGCGACACATTAACAGGTTTATTTAAAACCGAAGAGGTTGCCAAGTCATTGGGTTCAATGGCAATAGAAGCAGGGTTAAGTGAGCCCCTAAACCGTCTTTTGATAAGGATACTCATTGAAAGGGGAGACGCCTATTCTATAAATGAGGTTTTAAGGGTATATTCTCACACAATAGCAGATTACAATGATTTAAGAACGCTTATATTTCCTACGGGATACTGGAATCTGGAAGAGTGGCTTAAATACTTAGAGGCCCAAAATAGAAAAGAGAGATTCATATCCTACATCTTTTCCG
>VGKN01000283.1 GCA_016867055.1 Candidatus Omnitrophota bacterium | reverse complement strand
CTGTAAAGATGCGTGAACTTGAAGCTGCCCTGGAAAATACCTGGAGAGGCGACCGTTATCTTAGAGCCATTCACGATGATGGTACAGAGATTGGAGTAAAGGGTAGCGGGGTATGGGAGATAGATGCCCTGACAGCTGCATGGGCGGTTATTAGTGGTATAAATTTTGAAAGAGGGCTAACAGTATTTCATACAGCCCTTAGTATCCTTGAGCGAGAAAACGTCATATTGCTCGGATGGCCAGCGCTACGCGAGGATACCAAACCATACTTAGGAAGAAGCAGTAAATATCCTGAGGGTGTGCGCGAAAACGGAATGTATTGCCACGGTGTCCAGTGGCTTATAAAAGCAGCGAGAATCTTAGCAGAGAAATTTGAGGAGAGGAAGGATTATATCAAGGCGGATGAATACCGAGCGACTGCCTATAGGCTATGGCTTAAGATTTCGCCGATTTCTCATACAATCTCAAGGGAGATTGAAATCTATGGTGGGCAACCAAATAAACAGCCGGCAGATCTCTTAACCAAATTTGACCCAGGGCGAATGATATGGAATGGCTACACCGGCGCTAGCGGATGGATGTTGCGCCAGGCCTTAGAAGGGGTGATAGGCGCCTCTTTGATAAATAATGAACTTATCCTGCCAGCCGATATTGATAAACCAAGGGGCGAATTAAAAATTGATTATGTTTACAGGAATAAAGAAAGATGTGGGGTAATTACTGCCTATGCTGGTATTTCAAAGAATGCCAAAAAGAAGAAGATAAGACTTAGTAATAAAATTGAGCAATTTGTTTTGAAATAACACATACCCTTTAGAATCCTTCCTAAGCAGACCAAAAACTTTAAAATTTATCGTTGACATAGCCCTTGGTATAATGTATCATACTATTCATACATTTCATACGGATAATATAGGGAGGTCTATATGCAGGCTATATTCAAAGGAAAACTTTACGGCACGGTTACAGTAGGCGAAAGAGGCCAGATTGTTATACCATCTGGACTAAGAAAGACCCTTGATATTAAATCTGGCGATCAACTGATGGTTTTTGCTAAGATTGACAGGAAAGTCATCAATCTTATGCTCTCTAAGGATTTTAGTAAATTCTTAGAACGCGCCGCAAAGGTTATTTCTAAATTGGAACGCAGGGTTCCCAATAAACCCCGCACCTCGTAAAACCCAATCATTTATAGTCTGGATGAAGGCTGTAGCCGATAAATTTTTCCCCAAAGCCTCGCACTTTAGGATGAGATGCGGGGTAAAGATTAAACAAAACTATGTCTAAATTACTTAAGGCTTCTTTATTATCTTTATTATTGTTATTTATCTCTTTTAATAAGGCGATTCCTGAGGAGATTATTAGCTGGGAGGAGTGCCTTATAGAGGCAGAGAAAAATCACCCTGACCTAATTTCTGCTAAAGAGAACATCAATGAACAAAGGGCTAACAAGGATATAGCTGCAAGTGGTCTCTACCCCCAGACCAGTGCTAATATAGGTGCCTCAAGAACAAAAACGAGCACCACCAAGAGTAATTCCTATTCCTATGGCATAAGCGGAACCCAACTCATCTTTGATGGTTTTAAAACTCGCGATAAGGTAAGCGCTGTCTCAGAAGACTTAAAGGCCTCAGAGTATAATTATCGCCTTACCTCTGCAAGTATAAGATTTAATCTTCGTAGTGCATTTATTGATTTATTAAAAGCCAAGGAGTTAATAAGGGTAGAAGAAGAAATCGTAAAAATTAGGAAAGAGAATCTGGAATTGATAAACCTGCGCTATAAATCAGGCTTTGAACATAGAGGCGCCCTATTAACAGCAGAGGCAAACCTTGCTGAAGCAAATTTTGAACTTTCGCAGGCAAAAAGAAATATTGCATTTGCACAAAGACAGCTAACCAAAGAGATGGGGCTTAAGGAATTTAAACCTATGTATGTGAAGGGAGATTTTACTATCCGCGACACTGCCAAGGAAAAACCAAATTTTGAGGATATCCTAAAGAACCATCCCTCTATACTTATGGCTTCTGCCAAGAAGAACTCCGCCTCCTTTAATCTTAAATCTGCGTATGGAAACTTTGCCCCACAACTTTCCACCACAGCAGATATTAATAAAAAAAATTCACATTGGCCACCTGAAAACGACCAGTGGGATTGGAACTTAAGTTTAACCCTGCCTCTATTTGAGGGAGGGCTAAAAACAGCCCAGGTATCCGAAGCTCAGGCCGTATATAACCAAAGAGAAGCCGATGAGCGAAGTATAAGGGATGCTGTTATTGTTAGCCTTGAACAGACCTGGACAGCTTTACAGGATGCAATTGAGAAAGTAGAGACAGAACAAAAACTGCTAGCGGCCTCGGAGGAACGCTCTAAGATTGCCCAGGCGCAGTATTCAACAGGATTTATCACATTTGATAACTGGATTATTATAGAGAATGATTTGGTTAATAGAAAAAAGGCCTATTTAGAGTCGCAGGCAAATGCCTCACTTAGAGAGGCAGATTGGATTAAAGCGAAAGGAGAACCATTGGAATATGCGCAATAAAAAAATAAAAATAATAATTATAATTTTGACTTTAGCGGCAGTAGCGGTGTTTATTCAGCAAAAAATAAAACGATTTAAACCCGATAAAGAAATTACTAAAGAGATAAAACCAGTTATTGGAACCATTCAGAATCTGATTTCCACAACAGGTTCGGTGTTGCCAAAAAACAGACTTGAGGTTAAACCGCCTGTCAACGGCAGGATAGACGAGGTTCTTGTTAAAGAGGGCGAAATGGTAAAAACCGCTCAGGTGCTGGCATGGATGAGTTCAACCGAGCGGGC
>VGKN01000282.1 GCA_016867055.1 Candidatus Omnitrophota bacterium | reverse complement strand
AAATCTTTAAATCTTTCAGATTGATAATACCTTCTCGTTTGCTATCATCTATGGTAATTATATATTTTAACTCCGGCAGGCTTTGTCTTATTTTATCAATAACGCATAGATATTTCTCGCTGACAAAAATGCATTTAGCCTGACTGTTGCTTAGAATAAACTGCACTTCAGCCTCACTAAGCTTAACATCTATCGGCACAACAATGGCAGCCGTACAAATAATCCCAAAAAAAGCTACAGACCATTCAGGCCTATTCTCTGAATATATTGCGATCCTGTCATCTTTAGCTATCCCCCACTTGATAAGATTAGAAGAAATATCGACTGTCCTCCTGCCTAAATCTACATAGGAAATCTTTCTCAATGTTCCATCTTTTTCTTTTATCTGGACAGCAGTAATATCCCCGTAATTCTTATTTATAGCCTCCAGAATATCAATAATGGTAACTGTCTTTAAGCTTATTCTCTGCTTCATTGTCTGTCGTGCTCTCTTCTTTCTTTTGTGGATTCAGCTGGAACACCTGCGTAAACGCTATGCGGCTCAACTTGTTTATTTTTTCCCAATACTGCTCCGGCAGTGATAAAAGCACCGTCTCCTATTTCGGCTCCTGCCAAGATAACAGAATTAAGACCGATAACTACATTCTTACCTATTGTTACCTTCCTGAGTATCAGTCTGTTTCGTTCAAAAGAATGACAAATTACTGTTGCATGGCCACCTATTACGCTATTATCGCCTATTTCAAGAAGAGACAGATCCGCGCAATTTTTTGAATTTATTTGAACATTTTTTCCGACCTTGGCTCCCATTAGCCGAAAAGCAAACGCTGCTAAGGGAGTAAGAAGAATAAAATCCATAAACGTTATTGACAATAAATAATAGAGCGCGTTGATAAACATCCAACGCATCATGCCAACTGATGCTATAGGATATTCGCCCTCCTTAAGATTTAGCCTCAATACTGTTCTTATCAAACCTAGAATTAAAATCAAGCTGAAGCCATATATAAAATATGCTGTCGCCAAAGTAAAACAAATCAATAATAGGCGCGGAATCGGATAATAGCTAACGGAGTGAATCCATATGAAATACATAAACGATAAACTGGGAAAAATTGCCGAGCCGATAATAAATATACCAAAAACATAAAGGCAAGCGGCAAATAAAAGATGAGCAATTGTTACAAACAAAGCTTTAACCTTAGAGGTTATCATTTTTATCTCCCCTCTATTAATTCGGCCTTGCCTACTTTCACAAATCTTTAATCTTTAATCTTTAGGGACGCTCCCCGATTTATTCGGAAGCCTGTCCTGTCCATTATTTGCTTAGGGACACCCTCGTGCTAAATTTGGGGCCTGTCCCTGATCTATACTTTACTGAAAGAAGGCTAAGGCAGATTGCTACTGTGAAGGATAAACACGAACAGATGAATAAATTCAGTGAGCTTGTGCGTAATATGCAGTACGAATCAATGAAGCTCTAGCTCATCAAGCTATTCTTATGCAGCGTTCTTCATATCTTGGTATAACTTCATCCGGAAATAAATAAGAATAGCAGCGAGAACAAATAAGATACCTATCGTAAGCAAATTTTTCCCCGATGAAATACCAAGCATCTGCTCAAGATCTGCTGCCTGAATAATTCTCTGTATTGCTCTCAAGCCTACTAAAATAGCGCCAACAGTCAAGAGTGCTCGGTTTTTGATTGGATTCCAGGCTGCAATACCCATTCCAATTCCAAAAGCGATCATATATGTACCAAGCGCTCTAGCCAAAAATAACACTGATGACTCAGGCATCTTAGTCGCACCTAAAACATTGGATACAAACCAAACAATTGTTTTAGGTGAAGAGTTTAACACAATCCCAAAAATTACATGAAATACTGAAATGAACCACGTTACTCCCCGCAAGACTAAGTAATTCTTCTGCATTGCGCCTCCTTTCTTTAAGTCCTTATAGAACAATAAAAATTAACAACTGCAATGTGCCTCTTCATACTCATGCGAGCCAGGAAAATTACGGTTACGAAATGCATACCAGCATCCGTTTACCGGACCGGCTGAAGAGTAAAAAGCTGCGGCACACCTTTTTACTCTATTTTCATCAAGAAATAGAGCTGACTTGTAACTACTAAGCCCGACATTCACAAGAGAATAATCGCGCCTTAAGAATAATAGCCCAAATGCAACCTTAAGGCATAGTTGTATTTTACCCTTCCTAATACTTTTTAACAAGCATAAAGATGGAACGGCGGACATAAAAAACCAATTCGATTTTTTGCGAACACTGCTTAAAAGATAATATAGCTTCTTCATATCTACATAATAGTTGAGAGGCTTAATACCATGCGGCGTCCTCAAAAATATAATATGCACTCCACAATCAGGATGCACTTGTATACCCAATGGTAAATAAGTTGGCAGAGGTAAAAAGTCGTCAAAAGAAAATTGGTATTTTTCTTTTGCTTTTAATAGTTCTGTTACCATTTCTTCACGGTCGACAGCGTTATTTTCAGAAAGTTGATATCGCCCCATGGGCGCGGGACTAGCAAAGGCAAGATTTATGATGCTAGACCCTAAATCTAATCCATGCACCAATAGATCGCTAAGTTCGAGAAGATTATGCCGAGTCGCAGTGCAATTGAAACCTATCTTAAAACCGGCACGAATAGCATTTTTGATTGCGTTTTTCTTTTCGGTTAGATAATTACGCCCAAACTGGTTTAATGTTTTTTCGTTAAAGGAGTCGAACTGTATTACAATTCTTTTTAGCCCGTTTTTCTTTAATTTTACAGCTAAGTCCTCATCTTTTCCTAAAATGTAACTATTG
>VGKN01000281.1 GCA_016867055.1 Candidatus Omnitrophota bacterium | reverse complement strand
AAAAGGCAACTGCTCCCGAGCCGCCTTGAGCACCTCCAGGGAACACCCCTCCATAGGTCGCAGGCCTCCCGCACCGGCCCGAAACACCGGCAGCAGTGGCGGCTGGTAGGCCATGCGCTCCAGGCGGATGGGGCTGTCATTGCAAAGTAAATCGGCAAGAAACATGGAAGGCTTTTCTTTGTGGGTTTCATTCTCAGTCATAATCTGACTCCTTTTGAAAAAAGCCATTCAATTGTAATATTCAATAAAATCAAGCGATTTCCTTGAGTAGTTTATTTGCACGTAAGAGTGTATTTTTTAAATATTGATTATCGGGAAAATTTTTTAATGCTAACTCGATTATATCGATTGCCTGCAATGCTCTATCTTTAGCAATTACTAATCTTCCCCCACTTAATGCCCTATGAGCCTCTTTAAGTTCTATTCTTGCTGACACATCAGCACAGTAAGAATCTTCAATAATTTTATATTTTTTTAGACTTTCCCGTGCTGATTCTAAATTATCATTTCTCATATAATTTTCTGCAATAATTGTATCCTTCACCTGTCTTTGCTTTTTTGTTAAGTTTTTTGGTAACTTATCTATCATGGCCCATGCTTCGTCAAAATTATTATTTTTTGCAGCCAATGCTGCTAAATGAAGAAAAGCCTCTGGTAATCTTCCAGGATTTATGCTAACTGATCGTCTAGCGTGGTAGAGTGCCTCTTTTGTTTTACCCACACGTTCGTATAGAATTGACATTCTGTGCTCTATTGAGGCATCCTCAGGAAAAGTACCGATAGCTCCATCTAAAATAGATATTGCATATGAGAGGTTTCCTTGTTTTTCAAGAACATCAACATACTTAGAAATTACAAAGGAATCTCTTGGGGCAAGATTATATGCCTTTGCTAAAATATCGACCGAGCCTTTATTATCTCCAAGTCTGTCAAGTACGTCCCCCAAATCTCTTAGTAACGGGATATAATCTGGTCGTTGCTGTAAGCCCTTCCGAAAATATATTGCTGCTTTTTCATATTGCCCTTTATCCCTTTCCAAAAGACCCCAAGCATGATCTAATCTATATCTACTATATTTATTGTTTTCTAATTTTTCGAGTTCTAATTCGGCATATTCGTACTTACTCAATCGTGTAAGGCATCTTGCTTTAAACCATCTTATATCATTATCATTAGGATTAAGTTCCAGCCAAAGATTTATATAAGATAAGGCCGACTCATAATTTCTTGCATAATAAAATCTTTTTGAAACTTCTCTTAATTCCTCTTTAAAGTCATATTTTAATTTTTGTGCTGCCTTCAAATTTCCTGATAAGGCAAATAATCTATATGTTTTTGAACAATAATGAATGAACTCTTCATCGTTTGGACTTAATTTTTTTAGTCTTTTAATTGCCTCTTTGGCCATCTTATTTGCTAATTCTTTCAATTTACCAGAATCATAAATTCTGTGCCAAAAATAATCTTTAATTATAGGATGAATTTGAAGTTTGCCATTTTCAATGAAAACAATTAATTTGGAAGTCAAAGAATCTATAGAATTTCTTATTTCTTGAGCATTAAATTGAAGAGATATTGCTAATTCACTCATAGTTGTTCCTGTATCCAATAATGCAAGGGCTTCCAAACAACTCAATTCAATTTTTGATAAATTTAATCTGGTGCTTCCTAATAATTGTTTTGCAATATCGATTCTTAAATTTTTAAAATATGAAATATCTTTTATTAAAATTTCTATAGAATTTCTCATAATTAAATTTGCAGCAAAGCGAGCTGCCAAAGGATAACCGAATAAATTTGGTACTATTTTTTGAAGTTTATTTCTGTCCGGGATATTAGAGTTTGGTTCTATTAAACGTAACCAATTTTCTAAACAAAAAAGCAAATCTTTGTCATCTAAGGGGCCAATTTTAATAACTTGTGATAATGAATATACTTCATGGGATAGAGAAGTTAGTAATGGGTGTTGGGTAGAAGATAGAATTATTGGAGTTGGGATTTTCTGAGAATCAACCAAAAAATTAAATAAAGAAAAAAGAAAATTTCTTAGACTACCATCTTCTTCGAGCGCATTTTCCAAGTCGTCAAAAAAAACTAAATATCCTTGTTCCATTAAACGAATAATTGACTCTGCTCCCAGTTGGATTAGGCTATTATCGGACACTCCAGGATCAGGCAAAGGATTCCCTGATCTAGCAGCCAATTCTAATGATAATCTCAAAATACCATGAGATTCTGTGAGAGGAAATCTTGATAAAGGAACATTAAAAATTTCTTGGGAAACTCTTTCAATAATCGACGTTTTTCCAATTCCGTGCATGCCCCAGAGATATATAAATAAAAAACCCTCATGAAAAAGCCGTTCTATTGCTTCAATCTCTTTAAACCTATCAACTATTCTACGCCGTTTTTCTTTTATGGGAATATGACTAGTTATATCCCGATTTGTTATAACTTTAATTAATTTTTGTAAAGCTTCATTTTGCCTTCCTGGGTAATCTACAAAAAGAAATGGAGATAATTCAGGAAGAATACTACAATTATCGATTCTAACAATAATGATTTTATAATCTGAATCTTGAAGCCATTTTATTAATGCTATATTTAATTCATATTGAACCCATCTACTTTTCATTGAATTTACTGAGGCTACAAGAATAAACCATTTTGAATGATAAATTGCAGTTGATATTTTTGATGGAAGGGTGTCTCCTGGATCTAAGTTCCAGCAGTCAACCCATATTCTTATACTTTCCATTTTTTTTATCAACTTTTGGACAAATTTCTTATCTGAATTAGAATAAGAAATAAAGGCATATCCTTCCATAAAAGTCCTCTTTTATTACCATTAATAAACCGTTATAAATCTATATC
>VGKN01000280.1 GCA_016867055.1 Candidatus Omnitrophota bacterium | reverse complement strand
TTGAACCTGAGATACAAAAATTGACGGATGCCCAGATGCGTTCTAAAACAGATATATTTAAGGAGCGACTTAAGGCAGGTGAGACTCTTGATGATATCTTGCCTGAGGCGTTTGCTTTAGTCCGCGAGGCAGCACGAAGAACAATCAATATGCGCCACTTTGATGTGCAGCTTGCGGGCGGGATTGTCCTGCATCAGGGGAAGATTTCCGAGATGGCAACAGGCGAAGGAAAAACCCTTGTGGCAACACTTCCTGTTTATCTAAATGCCCTTACCGGAAAGGGTGTTCATGTGGTAACGGTAAATGATTATTTAGCGCGGAGGGATAGGGAGTGGATGGGGCCTATTTATGAATTTTTGGGTTTAACAGTAGGGGTTATTCAGCACGATATGTCGCCGTATCAGAGGCAACTTGCGTATAATTCGGACGTAACATATGGAACAAATAACGAATATGGCTTTGATTATTTAAGGGATAATATGGTTATCCGAAAGGAAGACCGCGTCCAGAGAAAACTCCATTATGCCATAGTGGATGAGGTTGACAGCATACTTATTGACGAAGCAAGAACACCCCTTATAATCTCAGGCCCTGCAGAGGAATCAACGGATAAATACTATAAGATTGATAAACTTGTGCCGAGGCTCACCAAGGGTAAGAGGGATGAGGAAAAAAAGATAGAGACAGGCGACTATATAGTTGATGAAAAGGCGCACACCGCCTATCTGACAGAGGAAGGGGAGATAAAAGCAGCAAGACTCTTAGGGATTGATAATCTACACGATATAAAGTATATGGATTACAAGCACCATATAAACCAGGCGCTTAGGGCGCATGAATTATTTAAAAGGGATGTGGACTATGTCATAAAAGATGGCGGTGTTATGATTGTTGACGAGTTTACAGGCCGTCTTATGCCAGGCCGAAGATGGTCAGACGGGCTTCATCAGGCAATAGAGGCAAAAGAGTCTGTAAGGATAGAGCGTGAAAACCAGACGCTCGCTACTATTACATTCCAGAATTATTTCAGGATGTATGAGAAATTAGCAGGTATGACAGGCACAGCACTTACTGAGGCAGGTGAATTCAGCCATATCTATAAATTAGATGTGGTGGTTATCCCCACTAATAAACCCCTTATAAGAACAAATTATCCTGACTGTATCTACAAGACGGAAAAAGAAAAATTTGAAGCGGTTGTAAAGGAAATCGCAGAACTCTATGAAAGGGGAAGGCCGGTTCTTGTGGGTACTATCTCTATAGATAAATCCGAAAGATTGAGTCTGTTTTTAAAGCGCAAGGGCATTCCCCATCAGGTCTTAAACGCCAAATATCATGAGATGGAGGCGCATATTGTTGCCCAGGCAGGTCGTTTCAAAGCAGTAACAATAGCCACAAATATGGCGGGCCGAGGAACCGATATCCTGTTAGGTGGAAATCCTGAATATTTAGCAAATGATTATCTAAAACAAAAAGAGGTAGACCCAAAGGCAGCGACTAGCCAGCAGAAACAGGAGGCGTTAAATCTAATAAAGCCAAAGATTGACGAGGAGCATAAAAACGTAGTTTCACTTGGAGGTCTGCATATCTTAGGGACAGAGCGCCATGAGGCACGTAGGATTGATAATCAGCTACGAGGCCGAGCAGGAAGACAGGGTGACCCCGGCTCAAGCAGATTTTATCTTTCATTAGAAGATGACCTTCTTCGGATATTCGGCTCTGAGAGGATAAAGTTAATTATGGATAGGCTTGGTTTAGAGGAGGGTCAGGAAATTCAGCACCCCTTGGTTACAAAGGCGATTGAAACAGCGCAGAAGCGCGTTGAGGAGCATAATTTTGGGATAAGAAAGCACCTTTTGGAATATGACAATGTTATGAATAAACAGAGAGAGATATTATATGAGGAAAGGAGATTTGTCCTTGAGGCAGAGAGTCTAAAAGAACATATCTTTGAGATGATAGATGATGTAGCGGATGAGGCATTAGATATTTATGCAAACGAGGAATTAAGACAGACTGAGTGGGACTTAGATGGTCTGATTAATTTCTTAAATTCAAAGTTTCTCCTGCCGAGAGATATTGTAAACAAGGAAGAGATAAATATTAATAGAGAGGGGTTAAGAGAGGGTATAATAAATGCCCTTAAAGATACCTATAATAAAAAAGAAGAATCTGTTGGTTCTGGACTTATGAGAGAATTGGAAAAAATAATTCTCCTCCAGACCATTGACTCAAAATGGAAAGACCATCTCTATTCAATGGATATTCTAAGAGAGGGTATTGGCCTACGTGCCTATGGGCAAAAAGACCCATTAGTGGAATATCAGCACGAGGGTTTTGATATGTTTGAGGAGATGACCTATAGGATAAAGGAAGAGGCGCTTGAGTATATATTGAAGGTAAGGCCGTTTATTGAGGAGAAGATTCAGGGCATATTTGAAGCCTTGCCACAGGAGTTTTCGCATCCTGAATTTAGCAGACCAACCCCACATCAGCCAACCTACCAAGATTCATATGGTGAAGATGTGACACTCACACAACCCCAACCTCCAAAGGTTACAACCTACCAAAGAACCTCCCAGAAGGTGGGCAGAAACGACCCCTGCCCCTGTGGAAGCGGAAAGAAATACAAAAAGTGCTGTGGGAAATAAAAGATAGTTATGAATTATGAGTTATGGCTATGAGTGATCAGTTAAAAAATTGGGGAAGTAACTATAAATAAGATCTGATATGGAAAAAGTAAGAAGTCTTATTTTAATTGATGATTCCAACCTTTATTATGGCTTCAAGAAATACCGTTGGGAGATGGATTATGAGAAATTTTACCAGTGGCTTAACAAAAATTTCTCAGCCATCGGTGTTTACTTTTTTGGAGGC
>VGKN01000279.1 GCA_016867055.1 Candidatus Omnitrophota bacterium | reverse complement strand
AGACATAAGAGCCGTTTTAGATGCTGCATCAACAAACTCTGGCAATTGACCAAGCCTTGCTCTAAATTCGGCATCTGGACCGCTATAATAATCTCTAGTCTGAACCCCATATGCAAACTCCTTTTGTATTTTATAATGTTTGGCCATCCATCTCTTACTTGCAATTAAGGTATCAATAAGCTTTTGCCTCAGAGCAGGATCTTTATAACCAGCAAGGTTAAAAATAGTCTCTATTTCTTCATCAGAAAGTCCATTAATCGCTAAAACACCTGCTATAATGTCATCATCAGTAACATTTCTATAAAGTATGGCTCCTGCAGGATTTACTAAAGCATTTCGGAAATTAGTAACCAATTGGCGCATTGAATCAACTGTAAATTCCTTTTTCCCTGTATCTGCGGCATGGCAATCTAATGAGCCTCCAAAATCATGACTTACAGGCCTGCCATTTGCATCTACACCGTTATTTTGTGGTGCGGGAGCATCGTAATCCTGAAGCCAAACATCAATCATGAACCGCTTTCTAATCTCAGGTTGTTTAGCTAAGTCATAAGCTAACCTAGTACGGTCGTAGCATGTTGTAAACCCTGAAATTAACGATGAAGCTAAACCTAAACGCACCTTGCCATCGGGTGCCTTCTTACGGATAAGATGCATCTCTCTGGCAACATTAAGTCCCAAGGATTTACGTAAGCGCCAAGCAACATACTCTGCTCGCAGTTGGTCTTCATCAAGTTCCTTATTATGGGCATATGCAAATTTTACATACCATTTCTCACCCGTCTTTGCATGTTTACACCATCCACCCATATGTGAACCCTTTTTATCGGTTAAAAAATCACCCAGATTATCCTCTAATGCTTCTACCTCCAGAGCTTCGTATAACTCCTCGGCAAAGGGCGAGTCACTTAATAAGGCCCTACGTATAAGTGCCTGAGTGGTTGCCTCTTTAATTTCACCCTCTGAGGGCCGCTGTAGGCAAGATTTAAAAGGCTCCTGCTCAATAATTCGACGCAATGCTTGTCTTATGTTCTCGTTATGGCGCAAGGTCAGTCCTACTATCAATGTATGATTATTTTGTGATAATTCTTCTAAATCTTTATCTTTTACATCGTCATCTTTTTTTAATCTACAGGAAGACTTAAGCGTAACCGCCAGAGATTTCTCGTCTATAGAATTAACGTTGTGTCCTTCCATTATTCTTTTTAAGTAATTAAATTGTTCCGTACCTATAAAGATTACCCTTATATCTTCTCGCGGTATTCCACCTGTAAATACAAATATACTTGAGGGATCCCGTCTTTCCCTAAATTTTATCTTTCCTTTACCGGCCTCACGGTTATATACAACCGCTGGAACAAAACAAACACCTCCCTCCTCAGTAAAAAATCTATCCCCCCATGTTTCTATATATTTATATGTTCTTGAGAAATAAAACTCTCCGATACTTGCCCATTCTGCACCTACATTTTGTAAGGGTTTTTTAACACCCCTTAAGATAAGGTCAAACAATGCCTCCTTTGAGTTTACAGCCCTTACAATCCAACGTCCTTCTGGTAATATTGGTATAACATCGCCTCCCAAATCATTAATATCCCTTTGCAATGCAACGGCTAATCTAGCCGCTTTTTCTCCATATTGTTGAAGTTTATCCTTCTTCCACAGTCTGAAGACATACGGAACTAACGCATTGACCTTCTCGTTCTGTCGCTGCCTCCAGGCAATCCGATACCTTAGACCTTCGGTTAAGTCTTTAACTAACGCATTCTCAATGCCATATCTAATAGCTGCTTTTTTAATTGTATCTATTGCAGCGGTATTAACAGATATCCTAGCCAACGCAACAATAGCTGAGGTTTTTATCTGTTTATTGCCAAGCCGGTCACTATTTATAATGGCCGTCAATAATCTATCTGCCTCCGCATTAGGTTGACCAATATGTCCGATAGCGTCTATCAAAATCCTTACCAATGCAACTGCTCGTTCATTGCTAAAATCCATATCCAGGGAATCTTCAAGAAATTCAACAAAACACTCTTGAGTTGTAGGTTCGCTAAGGTCAGCTAAATAGTCCGCAACATAATATTTAAATACCAAGGAATCGCTATTTTTATACGCAATGCTCAGTGGTTTAATTAAGGGAGAGAGAAACCTTTTGTTTAGGGTATAAATTGCAACTGCAACTAACAATTCATAATCCTTAACCTTCCCCACTTTATCAGGAGATTCTGTTATCAGGGTTACAATATCATCAAATCTGGACTTTAACTTAGGCTCTTTTGATGCATACCAAGCTAAGAAATATGCACGGGCAATCGGATTTATCGCCTTATTAAAAGCAAAGGAAACTATGTCATCCCATTCAATTGGTATCTCAGATTTGAACTTCAAATCCTCGAAATCGCCAGCCTTAATTATGTCTAACTGCTTAGATGGAATCACAACCTTAGTAATAAAACGGTCCAACTCTTTGATTTTGGCTCCACTCTTCTGCAGTGCTTGAAAGGCCCTGATTCCTATCTCAGAGTCTGAATCAAACAATAATATACTCAATACATCAAACATCTTAACAATAGATGGGTAAGCTTTAGAAATTTTCTCGGCAATTTCCAGCGCTTTCTGGCGAATTCTATGGCGCTTGCTAACTGCAGCTTCCTCTATTATAGATTGTAATTTTACATCCTCCTTAAGTCGTTTATCTTTGGATATTGCATCAAGAAAATCAATCGCGATTCTTACAATGTGTTCGGATTCAACCCCCTTGATAACACCCCATAAATCTTTAAGTTTTGGGCATTCAACAACCTCTGTTTTGTTTTGATGAATCAATCTATCTATAATTTCAGTTTTAAGAGATGGGCTTTGAGTTTTTTCAAACAATGCT
>VGKN01000278.1 GCA_016867055.1 Candidatus Omnitrophota bacterium | reverse complement strand
CCTCTCATCCGTTAAAACAGAGATACAGGAAGCGCCTGATTTTTCATAAAGTTTGGCTATTTTGGCGGGATTATAATTTTTTATAATAACTCCGCTTGAAGGAGATGCCTGCTTGAGTTCTGCTATGAGCGAGAGCGCTTTAGTTTTTTTAAGTGCTTTTTTAAAATCTCTTTTTTTGGTCTTGGGATGGGTTGCTAATTTTTTAAGGAGAGCGTACTCAGAGATAGCCTTCTTTGACTCTTTAAGGTAGGACTTTTTATATCCAACTATCTCATCTAATAGCATTATGAGGTTTTTTTGTATATTCGATTAGTTTATTCAGCTTATCGAGCGCCCTTTTGGAATCAATGGAATCTTCTGCCTCTTTTAAGGCGGTTGGTATATCTTTTATTTTTGAAATATAGAGTGCGTAAGCAGAATTAAGTAAAACAACGTCTCTATAAGGACCTTTTTCGCCGTTAAGAGTTTTTAATAAGATATCTACATTATCTTTTATCTCTTTGCATTTTAAATCCTCAATTTTATATCTTTTAAAACCATACTTTTGAGGTGTTACAAAATATGTCTTTATTCTTCCATTTTTTAATTCTGTTACACGTGTCTTGGTTGTTATAGAAATCTCATCTTTTCCGTCAAGACCATAAACCACGAGTGCACCTTTTGTTCCGAGGTTTTTCAGGACAGTTGCTATCATTTCTGTAAGTTCGGGTTTTGGCACACCAAGCAGTTGAACAGATGGGCTCGCTGGGTTTGAGATTGGTCCAAGCAGGTTAAATATTGTCCTTATTCCAATTTCTCTGCGGGTAGGTGCAGCAAATTTCATCGCAGGATGATATAGCGGAGCAAAAAGAAAACCAATACCTATTTCC
Source organism: Candidatus Omnitrophota bacterium (assembly GCA_016867055.1). The sequence continues at coordinate 2,024 of VGKN01000278.1, read as the reverse complement.
TTAATAACCTGTGCTATCTTTTCAGGAGGAAGGTTTATATTTACGCCGAGCGCCTCCAATACATCTGCACTTCCACACCTGCCTGAGGCAGAACGGTTACCGTGTTTTGCCACCTTTATACCACATCCGGCAACTACAAATGCAACCGTCGTTGAGATATTGAATGTAGGGATAAGGCTTCCGCCTGTGCCGCAGGTATCAATAATAATCTCATCAGGATTTTCTCTAACATCTATTTTTATAGATTTAGCTCTCATCACCCTCGCTGCATTTGTAATCTCCTCTGGGGTCTCTCCTTTCATCCTGAGGGCAACTAAAAAAGCTCCTATCTGCGAAGGCGTTGCTGTTCCATCCATTATCTCACCAAAAGCACCTTCGGTTTCTTCAGCAGATAAATCAATTCTATCAATAAGTTTTTTTATGGTGTCTTGTATCATAAAACTTATTTATTTAGAAGTCTATGTATCAAAGTGTCAAAGTACCAGAGTATCAAAATTTGACACCTTGACACATCGACACTCTGACACGTCATCTTATAAAATTTTTTGTTATATTCAGAAAATTAGAAAGAATATGCTTTCCTTCTTTAGTTAATATTGCTTCAGGATGAAACTGCACTCCCCATATTGGATATACCTTGTGTCTGACAGCCATAATCTCTTTATCCTTTGTTTCAGCTATAAGTTCCATCTCACTTGGAAGAGATTTTCTTTCTATCACCAAGGAATGATACCTTGTTGCCTCAAAGGGATTTTTAACATTTTTAAAGATAGTCTTTGAGTTGTGATATATCAAGGATGTTTTTCCGTGCATAAGCTTTTTGGCGTGGACAATCCTTCCACCAAATACCTCTCCAATGCATTGATGGCCTAAACAAACACCGAGTATTGGAATCTTATCTTTAAAATATCTTATCACCTCATTTGAAATCCCTGCATCCTTTGGATAACCCGGGCCCGGCGAAATAATAATATGCCTTGGCCTTAGGGACCTTATCTTATTTATAGTTATTTTATCATTGCGGAATACTAAAATATCCTGTTTTAGTTCGCCAAGATACTGGACCAGATTATAGGTAAAAGAATCATAGTTATCTATTACTAATAACATTTAAAACTCCGTATTTTAAAAACGTAAAGTGTAAAGCGAAAAGTACAAAACTAAAACGCAAGGTTTAATTTTACATTTTAAGTTTTAAATTATCTTTTGTTAAGTTCTGCCAATTCTATTGCCTGAAAAAGTGCCTTTGCCTTATTTTTTGTCTCCTCATATTCCTGCAGGGGATTTGAATCTGCCACTACCCCTGCGCCTGTCTGTATATAGGCAATATTTCCCTGAACCATTATTGTCCTTATGGTTATACAACTATCTAAATTTCCTGTGAAACTAAAATAACAGATGCATCCTGCATAAGGACCACGCTTTATGTTTTCAAGTTCATCTATTATTTCCATAGCCCTTATCTTTGGTGCACCGGTTACTGTCCCCGCAGGAAATGTTGCTTTTATTACATCATACTGGTCGCAAGTGGATTTTAATTTTCCTATACATTCACTTACTATATGCATAACATGGGAATATCTTTCTATGACCATCAATTCGCTTACCTTGACTGAACCAGTTTGACTAACCCTACCTATGTCATTTCTCCCTAAATCCACAAGCATTATATGCTCAGCCTTCTCTTTGGGGCTCTTAAGAAGCCCTCTTGCAAGTTTTATGTCCTCCTCCTCATTTCTTCCGCGAGGCCTTGTTCCTGCAATAGGCCTAAGTTGTATAAGCTTATTCTCGCATCTGACAAGTATTTCAGGCGAAGACCCTATCAATTTTAAATTTCCATATTTTAAATAAAACATATAAGGAGAGGGGTTTATCGAACGAAGTGCCCTGTATATATCAAATACCTTAGATTTAAACTTCATCTTGAAGCGCTGTGACAATACTGTCTGAATTATATCACCATTTCTTATATATTCCTTTGCCTTTTTTACCATATTAACGAAACTTTTCTTTGAGATATTACT
>VGKN01000277.1 GCA_016867055.1 Candidatus Omnitrophota bacterium | reverse complement strand
TACAAATAGAGACCATCAATCTCTGTACTTATTTTTACAAATAACCTTGTGGGATTTAGATAGTAAAATTGATAGACCGCAGATTTTTCCTTATGTTATTCATATCGTTGGTTGGCCGAAGCCAAGGGGGTATCATCCCGAATTAGAATTAAATCCACCTAAAAAAATAACAGAAATTTCTTGGCAAGGGCTGTCGTTAACAGAAGATGAAATAAAGGCAAAGTATAAAGCCATATCTTTCTATAAAAGCCAGATTGAATATGAACCACCATATCTTTTTACATTTGCGAGGAAAAATGAAATTTTCGGAGATTATCCACCGGTTAAACTTAAGAAACAGGATGAGAAAGAGATTCATTGGCAGGATTTAAAGATAAATGAAAATATTGAAATATCCCAATCAATCAAAAGAGAAGAAAATCAAACAGATAATATTTCCAATTTAGCATATGGAATTGATTATAAAAATCTGTATATTAGATTAACGTTAAAAAGAAAGATAGATAAAGACTTTGGAGCATCTGTTTTTTTGCTCGGATATAGTAGAAAATCGGATTTTTCTTCTACACCTAAAATTCGTCTTAATGTAGGTGTTAATGGTTTACACATCAAAGATAAAAAACAAACACTTTTTATTAAAGATGTGCAATTGCGTTACCAAGATAAAACCTTAGTTATTAAAGTCCCCTTTTTGGCCCTTGGCAATCCTGACTATATCTTAGGTTATGCAAGGACAAACACCGGTGATTTATCATTGGATGAAACCGCATGGAGAATTATAGAGATAGAATAGCAAATGGACGAATAGCCATCAGGCAATATAAAAAAGAGGATAGGGGTTATGTAAGAGATATTGCCTACCAGACAGCATTTTTAGGAGAGCCTGCCAGTGTATTTTTTGATGACAAAGAAATTTTAGCAGATTTTCTCACCTTATATTTTACTGATTATGAACCAGAATCGTGCTTCGTTGCTGAGAACAATGCGAGGGTGGTTGGTTATCTAATAGGTGCAAGGGATGCAAATTTATTAAAGAATATTTTTCAATTTAAAATAGCACCTTCGTTATTATTTAAAACTGTCATAAAAGGCACTCTAATAAAAAAGAAAAATCTTATTTTTTTCTTCAACAGCTTGGTAAGTTTTTTGAGAGGGGAATTTTTAGTGCCAGATTTTTATAAAATCTATCCTGCCTTGTTACATATAAATATTAAAAAAGATTTCAGGAACAAAGGTATAGGCTCAGAACTTATCAGAACTTATTTACGTTATCTTTTGAATAAAAAGATATCCGGAGTTCATTTAGCTACTATATCGGATACAGCAGGCATATTTTTTATAAAACAGGGATTTAATTTACTATATAAAAATAGAAGAACTCATTTTAGGTATATCCTAAATAAAGATATACAAATTTATGCTTATGGGAAGAGATTGCTAAAACATTAAAATATCAATAAAGTGAAAAAGCGTATAAAGGTCCAGGGTTTTCTTATTTTTTTAGCGGTAACCATAACTCTTTTATTTACAAAGTCTTTATTCCCCCACTGGCAGAAGGAACCAATAGATGAATTTTTAGATGCCTTAGGAGTAGTTTTGGTCTTATTTGGTTTTTTATTTCGTATTTCTGCAAGGGGATATAAATCAGAAAAATCTCCTAACGGTAGTGTTCTTATTACAGATGGCCCTTATGCCATTATGAGAAACCCTATGTATTTTGGAACACTTTTGATTGGAACAGGGATTATATTTCTAATCCTTGAATTGTGGACATTCCCTATATTCTTGTTAATCTTTTTACTAATATATATTCCACAGATTAAAAGAGAGGAGCGTAAGCTATCAGTTTCTTTTAAAGATAGATTTAAAGACTATTGCAAAAGAACACCAAAATATTTTCCAAATCTATTTGACTTATCTAAATTGGACCTAAGAGATTATTTATTTTTAAAATGGCGATGGATAAAGAGAGAGTTACTCCCATTGATTTTGGTTATCTGTGTAATAATTGCCATTGAAATATGGGAGGATGTAAGGTTGTTTGGTTATGGTGAATTTATTAAAGAGTTATTAGAGCTTTCTTTGATAATTAGTTTTTTTGTTATTGTTAGCTTTTTGTTCTATAAGTGAAGAAGATTCTTCAAGCAATATTAAATTTTTTAAAAGGAGATTAGCCAGCGTAAATTTTCTTAACAGGTATAATGAACCTTAAAATTACTCTGACACTATTATTTTGTTTTTATAAGTATCTGGGGAAATGAAATAACCCCTTATGAATTAGACCATCACAACCCTTCCAAATCCAGCCTTTTTTCAGACCTAATTTGTGTTGACATAATCTATTGCTTGGATATAATAAATACCTTATTTAATATATAGTTAAAGCAAAAATTGGAGATAAAATATGAAGTCAGATTTGGAGATTGCACATTCAATAAAGCTTAAACCTATAGTTGAGATTGCAAAGGATTTAGGTTTAAAGGAAGAGGAGCTTGAGTTATATGGAAATTACAAGGCAAAGGTAAAACTTGAGGTATTAGAACGAGTTAAGTCAAGGCCTCTTGGAAAATATGTGGATGTAACTGCCATAACCCCCACACCATTAGGAGAGGGAAAAACTGTAACCACCATCGGGCTTACTCTCGGATTAAATGAAATAGGAAAGAAGGCAATCTGCTGTATTAGACAACCTTCCTTAGGACCTGTCTTTGGTATTAAGGGTGGCGCTGCAGGTGGCGGATATTCCCAGGTTCTCCCTATGGAGGATTTCAATCTTCATCTAACAGGAGATGTCCATGCAGTTAGCCTTGCGCATAATCTCTGTGCAGCATTTTTAGAAAATGCAATCTTCAGGAATCATCCTAATATAGATATAGATAAGATATTATGGCGCAGGGTTGTTGATGTGAGCGACAGGA
>VGKN01000276.1 GCA_016867055.1 Candidatus Omnitrophota bacterium | reverse complement strand
AAAATATTCGTTAACCGGGTCAATTTGATGAAAGCCTGGCACATAATTTAAATCATGGTAAACGAGAAAGCTGCCCATTTCAAAAATAACAGGATCGTATTTAGTCTGGGTAGATTTAATTTGTTTATCCAGCAGAATATCGGGATGATATGGGGGTATAAAATAAGGCTCCCACTTATTAAACATTAGCCTTTGCCAGAAAAATGCCAGCGTTGCAAGGCATATTAGCATATAAAGCAGAATAATTTTTTTCCTTATATTACAATTTTTTATTATACCTATAAAATAACCTCTCCTGCAAAAACTCTGTTTTACCACCTTTAAAAATGACCATGTAGTTGCACTAACTAAAAGTGCCACAGAAGGAATTAACTGCCTTGTTTGATACAGCGCCTCTCCTGATCTGGGGAATACAAACAAAAATATCAGTCCACATAAAAAAAGAATAAACACCAGCCTTAGCGATGGAAGTTCTTTTATACCTTCTTTTTTAAAAAACTTAACATTTATAGAATAAAAGATAAAAAATAGTAAAATTAAAAAACTTGGTTTGTATAGGTTGCTGAATAATTTAATGAGGGCGTTCCAAAACAAACAGTAACGATTATAACCTTTTGACATCTCGCTTTTTGAGGAGAATGTAAACCAGAAGTCTCTTATGCTGTCATTTAAACCCAGATACCATACATTCTGTAAAAACAAAAGACCTTGGGCTGCCAGCGGTGCTAAGGCAAATACGACGTATGTTTTCCATCTAAAACCCCGATGTTCAATTAAGTCCCACCCTACCAACCAGATATACACAAAGAAAACAGAATCAAACGAGGATAGGGATAATAGAAATTCTACAATCCAGGCAGAGGTTTTATATATCCTCATATGGCTTAAAGAAGAAGTCCTTGTTGAAAGGACTATCAAGAGCATAAAAGCAAATCTTAGCAAATCATCTATTGGTTGATTTGCTATACTGTTAGCAAAACCTAAAAATGAAGGGGACAATAAATAGAATACTACTACCACAAAAGAGATTCTGGGGCTTGTAATCCTAGAAAACAATATATACATTAAAATAACCGCTCCAAAAGAAAAGAGTAAAGATAGCTTTCTTAAATATGTGATATCATTATAACCCATCTTTGATAAAAGGGCGTAAGGGATAAGATAACCTGAGGGATAATGGGTATAATATAGTCTTGGCCCAATGGTCCCAGTTATGGTTCCATGGGCATGGTGTCTTAAGGGTGGTTTATCAAAGAGTTCAACTACCCTTGCATAACCCTGGGGTATGAATAAAAGTTTATTCTTAAGCCAGCCTTTCTCTTCCCAGTGGCGAATGGTTAATATACTCTGGGCATCGCCAAATGCCCAGTCACTCCAATGGTGTTCGTCTGTTATTGTGAATGATAGAAACAAGAATAAGCAAAGCAAGAGGATGCCGAGTATTGCATGCCAAGTGTTAATGTTATTTATTAAAAAGATTTTCTTTAGTTTAGGTTGCATATTAAAACCAGATTAAATTATAGAAATTAATATAATAAAGATAATTGTAAATGTCAAATAAGTTCATAGGAAGATGCCTCACTTAATTCATTGGCATAATTCCTTGTAGCTATAAGAAGAAATAAGTGATGTGTCCCTGAATTAGATTTGTCCCTTGTAGCTATAAGAAGAAATAAGTGATGTGTCCCTGAATTAGATTCTGAATTAGATTTCTTGTAGCTATAAGAAGAAATAAGTGATGTGTCCCTGAATTAGATTCCTTTAGGTTAGGCTTCATATTTAAACCAAAATTAATATAATAAAGATATTAATAAATGTCAAATAAGTTCGCATAGGAAGGTTTTCTTGACATACTCTGATAACTGTTATAAAATTTAAATTCCTATTTATTTTTTATAATAATGATATGGTATATGTTCTAATACTTGCAGGCGGCAAGGGAGAGAGGTTCTGGCCATTAAGCAGGAGGAGTCTTCCTAAGCAGTTTGTATCGCTTGGTGAAGGCGTCTCATTACTGCAAGAGACATTTAAGAGGGCACTTACAATAACCTCTCCAGAGAGGATTTATGCAATTACTAATAAGAATCAATTCGTTATTATAAGAAAACAACTTCCTAGACTAAAAAAAGAGAATATAATAATTGAGCCTGAATTTAAAAATACAGCCAGTTGTATAGGTCTTGCTTCTATAATATTAAGGGATATTGACCCTGATGCCTTAATGGTTGTAATGCCCTCTGACCATATAATAAACCCAGCCTCAAAATTTAAGGCCTTGGTTAAAAAGGCGATAGGGGTAGCAAATAAAACCGGCTATTTAATCCTTGTGGGTATAAAACCCACATATCCCGCAACAGGTTTTGGATATTTACGATTCTCAAGGACTGTCAAAGAGGGGGTTTATAATGTAAACAACTTCTTTGAAAAACCAACACTTAGAAAGGCAAAAGCCTTCTTAAGAAATAAAAACTTTGCCTGGAACAGTGGAGTTTTTGTATGGAAGGCCAAAAGCATCTTGGATGATATTAAAAGGTATATGCCCAAACTTTACAATGGCCTTGAAGAGATATCGCTCCACTTGAACGACAACGCAGATAAATTTATAAAGAAAAACTATAAAAATTTTGAGAATATCTCTGTTGACAAAGGCGTGCTTGAGAGGTCGGATAGAATAAAGGCTTTGGTTTCAGATTTTTTCTGGTGCGATGTAGGTTCGTGGCGTGCCCTTGAGTATATACTGCCCAAGGATAGATTCGGTAATATTGTCAGAGGAAATTTTATAGGAGTTGATACAGGCGGATGCATTATTTTCTGCAAGGATGACCATTTATTTGCAACTGTCGGGTTGAATAACCTTGTTATCGTTAAGGCAGGCAATGCAACCTTGGTTTGTCCAAAAGAGAGGCTTGACGAGGTAAG
>VGKN01000275.1 GCA_016867055.1 Candidatus Omnitrophota bacterium | reverse complement strand
CTCGCAATGGGTGCAGTCTCATAGAAAAATACATAATGGCCTTTTGGCTAAAATAAAACTAAATAAACGGAGGATGTATGAAGATGCTTAAAAAACGGGTATTTTTGATGTGGTTAGTCTGTGCAGTATTAATTTTTGGCTTATCAGGTAGCAGTCTGGCTGCCTTGGGGGGTAAAGAACTCGACACAGAAAAGATTGCTGTGAATTTTGCACGGGAAGTTGCAAGGGGTAGTTATAATATTGTCTCTACCGAGGAACTGAAAAGCTGGATTGATCAAAAGAAAGATATGCTGATAGTTGACACCATGCCCTATGAAGACAGCTATAAAAAACAGCATGTGCCCGGAGCAGTTCAATTTGAGTTTCCCATTCCAGAAGTTACAAGCCTCGATGATAAGACCAAAGCTGCCTATGAGAAACTCCTTGGACCGAATAAGGATAGACTCATTGTAATTTACTGTGGTTTTACCAAATGCACTCGTAGCCACAATGGGGCTATGTGGGCGGTCAAGCTTGGTTATAAGAATGTCTATCGCTATCCTGGCGGAATAAAGGGATGGGTGGAAGCTGATTATCCGGTAGATAAAGTCAAATAGATTATTCCCTCTTTTCAAGGTGAGGGTGTATTCATCTTTTCACCCTCACCTAAATTCTTTTACACGCTTTAAGATTCCTGTCAGTAAATTTACGAAATATGTATTTTAAAATATCAAACTCTCAGGGTGGCAATGAGCCTCTTTGGGAAAATGAGCAGGTTCATGGCGTCAATCGGAGACTTTACAAATATTCGGGAGGCTTGAATGGCCTTTGTTGAACAGCCTTCTTTGAGGCATACAGCGATACCAAGCCTTGCAACCTTAAGCATCAGTTCGTCGTTGTTTCCATTCCCGAGAGCAACAACCCTGTCAGCACCAAGATTAATTACGTACTTTTCCTTCTGAACTATATGCCCTTCCCCTTCAAGCACGTGAATTGTGCAATTGACTACTTTCAGTTCTTCTCTGGCACGCCCGAAAGTATCAGAAGTTAGCACATGTATCTTGAGCTTTTCAGACAGCTCATTGATCTTCTCTTTGACTCCTGACAACAATGCACCATCTTCAGAGAGCGTTCCTGAAAAGTCAGTGACGAAATGCTCAAACTCAAACAAACCTGTTCCTGGAATGTCCACTCTTATCATAATGCCGATTTACCCCGGGTATTCTACCAAATTATAGGAGCAACATTTTATAACCTTCTTTCGTATTTACATTGAAAAAAAACTTTTAACCACTGAGGCACAGAGACACCGAGAATAAGAACAAATTTCTCTTTTATTTATTATAAACACAAAAAAGCTTGAATATATTAATTTTTTTTATATGATTTCTTTTTTATATGTCAATCTCCGTGCCTCTGTGTCTCTGTGGTTATTAAAACGCTTTTCAACTTTTTTACGAAAGAGCCTTTTATAACTTTTATCAATAAGTGTTTGATGAATTATAGCTAATATCTATTTGACATATGAATAATTACAATAGCAATAATACTAAAAGTTAAGCACATGCTGAAGAACTTGATGAAAGTACCAATATATAAGAAAACAGAAGATATCTGGACTTATCAGTTAGAGCCGGCAAACCCGATCATCGGGAGTATCCTTTTGGTGTTTTTTATACTCTTTTTTGTCCTTCATGCCATACAAAATAACATGGATTTAGATCAAGATCATTATTTGTTTTTCATGCTTATTGTAGTGTTTATATCTCTTCTTATAACAAAGAAAAAAGTATTAGAAATAAATCGCAGGGACAAAATAATCAATAAATGGTCGGGGGTATTGTTTTTCAAAAAGAACACGATTCAACCGATAACTGATTTTAACGCAATTAAGATTTCTACTAAAACAGTACCAATTGAGGAAGGCTATCTAAGTATCGTGTATTCTTTAATTTTTTTGGGCCCCCGCGCTTCCATAGAAATACTGTCTTTCAATGACGAGAAGGAAGCCGAAAAGCATTTATCTGAATTATCAAGATTTTTGAACCTTAGGGCAGAAAATACCCCGGCATATCTTTCATGAGAAAAAGGTTAATTTAACAACAAGCATTGCTTACCAATGTTGCCAACCATGTATCAGGGAAAATAACAGCACTTATCATGCCTGTTAGAAATGAAGCACTGGCACTGCCATCTGTTTTAAAAAACGTCTCTCCCGAGATAGATCACATTGATACACGTAAATCTATCTGAAAGGCTAAAAAGGAATAGGAGGCTATAATGATCAATGAAAGTCCCCATGTAAGAACTTGTTGCAGAGGTACATTTGGAAAAGTATTCGTTCTTTTTATTTCCATAGTCACATTTTATCTGTTTTCCAATAACATCGCTTTCGCCATAAACCTTGGCCTTATTGAGACCATCACTTTAAAACAGCATCTGTCGAGTTGGGTCATCCTTGATGCCCGACCACGGGCTGAATGGATGGCCGGACATATTACCGGGGCGTTGCCATTTTCCTGGGAAGATTATACCAGAACAGATGAGAATGGAATACCGTACCGCGTATGGCCTCCAAAAGACTTAGCAAAGGCCCTCGGAGAGATGGGGATTGATGAAAACACCTCCATTGTTGTTTACGGAGATACTGACAAGAGCTGGGGTGGAGAGGGTTGGAATTGCTGGGTGTTTGCATGGCTTGGACATAAAGGCCCCATAAGGGTTCTGGCCGGTGGAATCCAGGCATGGCGTAACAATAATTTTCCCTTTGAAACAGTATCATCAAAGGTAAAGATGCCGGCACGCCGTTATCAGGTCAGATTAAACCCTCAGTTCGATATTGCAACCGAAGAACTCAAAAAAACAAAATCAGGTCTTACTCTTATCGATACCCGCTCAACCTTAGAATGGCTCAAAGGCAAGATTCCAGGTGCAATACATAT
>VGKN01000274.1 GCA_016867055.1 Candidatus Omnitrophota bacterium | reverse complement strand
ATGTGATATTGATAAAAGATTAAAAGGCATAACTAAAAAAGGTCAAACCGTCAAACATCTGCACTTTGACACTGTTTCAAGCGAGGCAGATGGCGTTGCAAAGATAATAGAAGAGAAGATAAAAACCAAGAAATATACATATTCCGATTTTGCCATACTTGTTCGTTCAAATAACGATGCAGACCCTTTTATAAGGGCTTTGAATATGAAAGGTATTCCCTGGCGATTTAGCGGAAACCAGGGGTTGTATTCAAGACAGGAGATAAGACTCCTTGTGTCATTTTTAAAGGCTATATCAAATCTCTCGGATAGCATTAGCCTTTTTCATTTAGTATCATCCGAGATTTATAAGTTTAATATGCTTGAGCTTAACAGGGCAATGGACATTGCAAATAGAAACAATAGATCCTTGTTTTATCTATTTGAGAATTTGGAGAGATTTGAGGAACTAAGAGATATATCCGAAGGCACAAGGAAAGATATAGAAAAGATTCTTGGGGATATAGAAAAATTTGCTGAGGCTTCACGCGAGCTTACTACAGGAAAACTGCTTTATAAATTTTTGACAGAGACGGGATACCTAAAATCCCTTGTCAAATCTGAATCGCTCGAATCAGAAGAAAAGGTGCAAAATATAGCCAAGTTTTTTGAGATTGTAAAGGATTTTGAAACAATAGCAAGAGAGGATAGGGTTGTTGAGTTCGTAGGCCACCTCGATAGTTTAATTGAGGCAGGCGATGACCCTGCCACAGTTGAGGCGGATATAGATAGCCATGCAGTCAATATCCTCACAGTTCATAAGGCTAAGGGGCTTGAGTTTAATGTGGTGTTTCTGGTAAGTCTCGTTATGGGAAAATTTCCCTGGCCTAAAAGAAAAGACCAGATAGAATTCCCGAACGAGCTGATAAAGGAGATTTTGCCCTCCGGGGATTTCCATACACAGGAAGAGCGTAGACTGTTCTATGTGGGTATGACACGCGCAAAGAAAGAGTTATATCTTAGTTCTGCAAGGGACTACGGCGGGTTAAGGGAAAGAAAGGTAAGCCAGTTTGTGCTTGAGGCACTGGGACTGCCAAAGCCGGAGTTTGAAACAAAGAAAACCTCTGCAGTTGAGGTTATAAAAAGACATGCGCCTCCTATTTTGCAAAAGCCAAGGAAAAAGAAGGAAACCGAGGAAGAAATTTTAACCCTGAGCTATCTGCACGTAGATGATTATTCTACCTGTCCACTAAAGTATAAGTATGTCCATATAATGAGAGTACCAGTCCTTCAGCATCATAGCGTTGTCTATGGAAAGGCGGTGCATGATGCAGTTCAGTTTTATCATTTGGCAAAGATTAAGAATAAGCCCATAGGCATAGAAGACCTGATAGGCGCATTCCATACGAGCTGGGATTCCAGCGGATTTCTTACAAGGGTGCATGAGGAGGAACGCCTTAAGGCGGGCGAACACGCCCTAAGAAAGTTCTTTGAAGAACAAGAGATTTTTAAAAAAATTCCCACCCTTGTTGAAGAAAAATTTAGTTTTAAACTTGATAATAACCTAATTAAGGGAAGGTGGGATAGGATTGATGTTGACGACGGAGTGATTACCATAATAGATTTTAAGACATCACAGATTACAAAAGAAAAAGAAGCGAATAGACGAGCAAGGGAGAGCGTTCAACTTTCCATTTACAGCCTTGCCTATAAGGAAAGATTTGACAAGATTCCTGATAGGGTTGAGCTTCATTTTATTGAGTCCGGGTTAGTAGGCACCTCCAAGAGGACTGAGGATGACCTTAAAGAGATGGTAGAAAAAATTAGGGAAGTGTCCCGCGGTATAAGGGAGCAGAATTTTGAGCCAAAGCCCGCATATCTTGCCTGTAGATACTGCGCCTTTTCAAATATATGTTCATATACGGCAAGTGGGGGATGAAATAAAGAGACGAGTAGAGAGTAGCGAGTAGCGAGAATGGAAAGAACTCTCGCTACTTTTATAGGAGATTAGAAAATGGACATCAAAATAAGATACAAAGAATTTTTGAATAAAACGGCTGAAAGAAAAGAGGAGGTTTTAAAATTTGCTAGTTTTTTGGAGGCAGAAACGAACTGGCTAACAACGCCGGCAAGTACAAGATACCATCTTAATAAAGAGGGAGGACTTTTAGAACACTCTGTAAACGTAACCGAACAATTACTCAAGATGAAAAATTGCCTTTTGCCCTTGCTTTCCGATGAGAGTTGTATAATAGTTGGGTTATTTCATGATGTAGGTAAGGTAGGCCTTCCAGGGAAACCTTATTACCTCGCAAATGATAATAAATGGGAAATTGAGAAAGGCATTCTCTATAAGGTAAATATGGAGCTTACTGCTATGGGCATAGCCACACGTAGCCTTTTTATTATGTCTCCGCATATAAAATTAAAGGAGGAAGAAGCACAGGCAATTGCGTATCACGATGGGCTATTTGTTCCCGAGGGAGAGAGTATAAAAAATAAAGAGAGGCCTTTGACACTACTTCTACACTGGGCAGACTATTGGTCAACTAATGTTATAGAAAAGAAAAGAACTTGAATCTTCTGAGCATAATTGACACAGCGATTTTTTTCTGTTAATATTCAAACATATCTTGCCGGGATGGCGGAATTGGCAGACGCCTTGGACTTAAAATCCAATGGAGCTTCGCTCCGTGCCGGTTCAAGTCCGGCTCCCGGCACTTAATTGGATATAGTAACTGGTAATTGGTAATCATGTTAGTTGTACAATGTACAATTGTACAAATTACTCGTTACTAGTTACACGTTACTAAAAGATGAAAAGATTTCTCGTCATCCTTCTTGTAATACCCCTTTTATTTCTTACCCATAGCTGCGCGCCGCTACAAAAAACGCCTATTTCCTTACAGCCAAATCAGGTCAAGGTATTTTTCTCTCCGCAGGATGCCTGTGCAAA
>VGKN01000273.1 GCA_016867055.1 Candidatus Omnitrophota bacterium | reverse complement strand
TGTTTCTCGTCGTCTGATAGATTATTTCCTGTTAAGATTAGTTTTTTAAGATTGATTTTTCCTATTTCTGCCGGAAGGGTAGTAAATTTATTATTTTCTAAATCGAGAGTTGCAAGATTCACTAGATTTCCAATAGTGGAAGGAAGGTTGGTTAATTGATTGGATTTTAGAGTAAGGGTTTTTAATTCTTTCAAATTTCCAACTTCAGTAGGCAAAGTAGTTAGCTGATTATTAGAAAAGTCAATTAATCCTAGTTTAGATAGCTTACCCATTTCGAGAGGAAGTTGTTTTAAATTATTTTTAGAAAGATAAATTTGCTCAAGATTCGAGAGGTTACCAATTTCCGGTGGCAATATATCTATATTATTCTCAAAGATTGTAAGTACTTTTAGATTGGATAGATTATTTATCTCAGGGGGTATTTTTGTAATAGAATTTCTATATAGATGTAGATCGGTTAAATTCTTCAGGCCAGTTACTTCTAGTGGAAATTCGGTAAATTTGTTACTTCCTAATTCCAAAAATTTTAAATTGCTTAGAGTGATAAAAGTCTTAGGTAAGCTTGAAATCTCATTACTATTTATCTTAAATTCTTCCAATAAAGATAGAGTACTTATTTCGGGTGGAATATTATTAATTTTATTGAAAGAAATATCTAATTTTCTGAGAGTATTAAGCTTGGTTAGAATTTGGGGAAAGACAGAAAAATTATTTTGAATTATACTTATTTGTTTTAGACTTTTAAGATTTCCCAATTCCGCAGGCATCTGGCTAAGTTTATTATAGTGTAAGTCAAGTTTTACCAGATTTGGAAAGCTACCTATGGTGGAAGGTACTTTAACCAACTCTCTTCCGTCTAAGAGGAGAACACAAACTTCTTCTGGTATATTGAGAGCCTCATCTAGATTTTTAAAGGGTTCTTCATCACCAGTACAAGTTAATTGAGGGGTGATTGAAACTTGAGCAGCACTTCCATTACCTGTTAATTGTTTAATGTCTTTTTGAGATGATTCGTAAGCTAAATAAGCAATTCCCCCTATGACGGCTAGAGCGATAAGAGTAAGAGCAGCAATAGTATACCATATATTTATATAGCCTTTTCTAGAGAATACTCCTTGGAAAAAAGGTATAGAACAGTTGCTCATATTTTTAGTCTAAGGTGTTAACTCTTTGTTTGTCAAGAGGGAAAAAAAGCTTTGCTATAAGAAATTTCGTCGGAAAAATTGGGTGCAAAAAATATCTATACCGGATATTTCCTTACTTTTGAGGGTATATCTATTCTGTAATTCTCTTTGTAGAGGTTTATTTCTTTGAATTATATCTATATTTCTTACGATAATACAGTGGTTTATTTCTGATTTATAAATGTTAGAAATAATTTTCCTCTCTTGTCCGAGAGAGGTGGACCTAATCTCATAATCCTCGTTAGTAAATATCTTAAATTGCTTATTATAATAATAAAAAGGTGTGTTGAAAAAGGAAGGATAAAAAATGATTTTATATGTTTCATTAGTATTATTCTTTAAAAAAAGGGCTGCAGTTGTCCAGTCTTCAATAGAAGCAGATTTATAATTCATATTCAAAAATAAGAAGTTAGTCAAGAGCCAGAGAAATACTATTAAATAACTAAATTTTTGGAAATAGAATAGACCCCAGCCGAAAACTAAGATGATACCTATACTTGCAAACATTATGTGATAGTCAATAAAAATTGGGATAAATTGGCTTATTAAAAATGAACACAAAATCGGGATAAATAATAAAAAAATTGGAAAAAGATCTCTTTTGAGCAATAATTTGACAGATGAAATTAATATAAAGGTTACTAAAATATCAAGAGAAATAGAATATAAAAATTTTATACTAGGAGCAAGATAGTTTACTAAATAATAATATCCTGAGATGTACAGTTTAAGTAATGAAATTACACTATTAAAGTCTGGTTTGTTAATCCACCGAAGAGGTGCTAAGTTTCTAACATTTAGGTGATAGATAATAAAAAATAGGTATATAAAAATAATAAGTGTAGGAATATTAACTAACAACCAAAATTTTATCGACTTTTTAATATTTATTTGACTGTCTATATTTAAATGAACTCCTTTTCCTATGAAAAGATAAGTGATATAGAAGGCATGGATAGTCAGATATGCCCAAAAAAAACTGTAATCAATAAAGAAAATGAATATTCCTGTTATAAAAAGAAAATACCATAAAATTCCTCCACTTTTTTTGATTGTCTCCAAAAATAAATAAATATAAAGAAGAGTAAAAAAGATTAAAATTTCATATACTCTTGCTTGTATAGACCAAAAAATATGATAGGATGAAGTAGAAAATAATAATGTAGTAATTATAGCTTTTCTTTTACTGCTACTGCCGGATTCTTTAATAATCAAAAAAATAAGATAAGTGGATCCCACGCCAGCCAAAAGAGAAGGCGACCTAAGCCAAATTTCCGAGTCTGAAATCCGACTCCACACGTGCATAAATAGATAATATAAAGGTGGATGATGAGCAAATGGGCTATATTTGCCACTTAATAAGTCAAAAAAAGACACAGAGGTAGAAGTATACCACACGACAGCTTCGTCGAATTGCAGATTTTTATTCAAAAGTAGTCCTATCCCTCTTAAAAGAAATCCTAAAATAAGGATTAAAACTAGTGGCTTGTTGAACCATCTGTTGATGAATGTTATAGTACGATAAAATCTATACATGAATTTAAGATATTATAACATCTTGACAATACGGAATTATGTCCCGAAGCAGAAAAAATTATTTCAGTTAATACATACTAAATAAAAGTTATGGCATATATAGCTCTTTAAAAACGAAATGTCAGGTTTTATAGTATCCTAAGAGTAGTGATACTTATTAACCTGTCCGATGAGGAGAAACATCTTCTTAAAGGATATTTTACCACATCATCCATAGC
>VGKN01000272.1 GCA_016867055.1 Candidatus Omnitrophota bacterium | reverse complement strand
ATCAAATGCCTGCCACCTGAAGAAGAAAAGAATGCTAGGGATTATACAAAAGAACTTCTATTGGAGCAATCCTTTGATAAACTGGATGCTTTGGTAGACAAAAGAATAGAAACATTTGAAGAGATGAGGAGGGAAGTAAGAAATGAAAAATCATTATTACAAGACACAGAATCTCTATGAAGCCAGTTATTTACTTGCCAGGGGGTTCAACTTATCCGGAAAGGAGAAAAATGGCAACAAAATTACTTTGCTTTTTCATGACAGTGAGAAAATTAGGAAGGAGGCCTTAGACTTTTATAACGGGGCAAAAATAGAAGCAAAAGATTATTCGGATTCATATAGAACGCTGAAGGATTATGTGTTTGACAGGTAAGATGAGGAAAAAGGAGAAGAGATATGGATACAAAAATAGATAGAGTAAAGATAATTGAGGACGAGATAATTCCTATACATCCCGCATTAGATTTCATGAGGGATTTAGCAATAATCACAATTCCCCTTCCGACCCAGCGCTTAGTCGGAGATAAAAACAAAAATATTGATTTAAGTGTTCAGCAGGAATATTGGGTAGTTACTGACAAGAAAGATTTCTTTCCTTTGGACACCAAGGAACTATTAGATAGGAATTTCTATCCTACCGGCACTTGCTATGTAATGACTAATAGATGGAATTACAAGGATAGTTTGAAGTTATGGCTCAAGGATAGTGTTGATATAGACCCGGAGGAACTTTTTCTCGGCATAAAAGCAATATATGAGTTTTATCTTGATTACATTGATCCTAGACTTTACACATTTAATGCCCTATGGGTCATCGGGACTTATTTCTTTCCCCTCTTTAATGCTTATCCGATAGTATTTTTAAATGGTGGGTCTGGTAGTGGTAAATCCAAAACTATAGACGTAACAGAGCAGTTAGCGTTTAATGCTATAAACACTGCCAATATCTCTGATGCAAGTATTTACAGGATTATCCAGGGTACAAGGGCAACGCTTCTTTTGGACGAGAACGAAAAAATTGCTGATTCCGAAGAGGCAAAAACTCTCATAAACCTTGTCTTGGCGGGATTCAAAAAGGGAGCGAAGGTTATTCGTCTGGAAAAAGGCAAGCATCAGGATTTTATCCCTACTAAATTTGAAGTGCATTGTCCAAAAATGATTGCCAATATTAAAGGCATTCATGAAGAGGCACTTAAAAACCGCTGTATACCGTTTATTATGACACCAACTCAGAGTGATAAATCCAATAACTACCCAACTGGGGAAGAGCCGGAGTGGCAGAACATAAGGAACAGTCTTTACATCTTTACAATGAACCGCTGGCGGGAAATAGGATATGTCAAAAAAGATATAGTAGCTTCAAAGTTAGGTTTGAATGGCTATGCTTTTATGTTGTGGCAGCCCATCCTAACTATCGCAAAGTATTTAGAGAGGTTTGTTGGGAGCCGACTGCTTGACGAGATGGCATCTTTAGCAACCGAAAAGACAACAGAGCGCAAGACGGAACTCATGGAGAATTATGACAGGCAACTACTAAGGACAATAAGGGATATGGTTCAAGGTGACGTTAGCGGAATAGAAGGCGACGGTAATAAATTCTTTTCATCAAACCTTATTTATGAAAACTTTAAATACGCTCTCGGCTTTGCAGAGGATAAACTACCGAACTGGTTCACTCCTCAAAGGGTAGGCAGAATGGTTAACTCTTTAGATGTCGGTAAGCATAAGACAGAGATGATAGATAGTAGGCAGACGAGGGGTTTTTGGATAGACAAGGAAAGATTAAATAGGGTTCTTGGTAGGTTTGGCATAGTTGATGTATGTTAATGTAAGTGTTGTATTATTGTATTTGTTGTAGTTGTTGTATTTTAATGTAAATTATACAACAAAATACATTAAATACATTAAAACTGTAGTTTTTAATACGAGAATAGGAGGCTTGGATGTCAAAAAATCGGCTTACCTTGAAGCAGGAAAAGTTTGTAAGGGAGTATGTTAAGAATGGAAATGCCTCGAGGGCGGTAAAAGAGGCTTACCCGAATGTAAAATCAAACGGAGGTAGAAGGGTTATGGGGAGTAAATTGGTAACTAATGCTAACGTCAATAAACGGATACAGGAGATTTTGAGTGAAGCGGGGCTTACACCCGAGTTGATAACTAAAGAACTTAAAGAGTTAATAATAGGAGATGATAAGTCGGAAAAGAACAAAGCTATCCGCACAGCCTCGGAGATTATGGGTCTTATTGGCAAGGGTGGACTGATCTCTACCCAGGTTAGCATTGGTAATAGAGCTATGGATATAAATAGCATGGGTATCTTTCCATTGTTGGAATTAAAAGAGAGTATAGAAGAAAGAATAAAAGAGCTAAGTGAAAAAGTTAATCTATCAGAACTGCCCGAGCTTATTTAAGATAGAAAAAAGGATATATTTTGGAGAAGCGGTTTTTAGATATTAAAGAGCTAGCCGAGTATCTGGGTATAGCCATTAATACACTTCGGTCTTGGGTGTGGAAGAGGGAAATCCCTTGCCATAAGTTTGGGAGGCTGGTAAGGTTTGATCTACGGGAAATAGAGTCTTGGGTTAAAGACAGAAAGGTTGAATAATCATCTTGACAAAACTATCTAAACTATGATAAACTATCTAATGTATGAAAAGGTATTATATCAAGGATTTGGAGAAGGCGCTCGGCGTAAAGAGGAAAACCTATTTCTACTGGGAGAAAATGGACAAGGTGCCGAAAGCCAAAAGGACTCCGATGGGAAATTACCGCTATTGGACAGAGGAAGATATTAAGGGGTTGAAAAAAATAATAAAGGGGGAATAAATGGGACTATTTCTCAAGAAAGGTAGTTGGTATATTGATTATTACGCCTATGGAAAACGCAAAAGAGAAAAGATCGGCACGAGCAAATCATTAGCAGAAACTGTCCTTAAAA
>VGKN01000271.1 GCA_016867055.1 Candidatus Omnitrophota bacterium | reverse complement strand
TGATGGAAGCGACAATTTTTCCACCAGATACCTCGTTAATGACGCATGTGTTATACTTAATAAACCCCTTTCTCATGGTGGGGTATTTAGATTTGATGGTCAGGCATTTACGATAATGCCGGGGAAGGGTCCTTGTTATAGATGTCTTTTTTCACAGCCACCCCCTCCAGGGCTTATTCCAAGCTGCCAAGAGGCAGGTATCTTAGGGACAGCTGCAGGCGTAATTGGGGTTATCCAGGCAAATGAGGCATTGAAGTTTATCCTTGGAATAGGAGAACTTTTGATTGGAAAACTTTTAATATTTAATGCATTAACCTCAAGCTTTCGTATGGTGAAGATACCAGAGGATAAAGATTGCCCTGTCTGTTCAGAGAAACGCACGATAACCAAACTGATTGATTACGAGGAGTTTTGTGGTATAAGAATTAAACAAAGATCAAGTGAAACCCAGACTTATGGAACGAAGTGAACATAAGTATATCAGTTGAATTTGACCCCCCACCACTTTTTATGGAAAGTTGGGATGCCAAGATTTATAGGTAAGAACGATGATGACTGTAGATTTTGCCTTATACGTTTTATTAAAAAGTGGTGGAGGGGTTTAATTCGCAGACCCCTTGACATTAAAGATGTCAAGGGTATGATTTACGTCGTCCTTTAGACTCCGTAAATCATCTGCTTATTAAAAGGAGGCTATAAATGGCTAAAAGGATGGTGCATCTTATATTTCCGCAGAGGCTTATCAAGAAACCTATTATTTATACGATGTCCAAGAAGTTTGATTTGATTCCTAATATAAGACGCGCAAAGGTAACTGAGACCGTAGGCGAGATGTCACTTGAGATAGAAGGTAAAAAAGATGACCTTGAAAGGGGATTAAAATATCTTACAAGGCTTGGTGTGAAAGTAGAATCTATCGTTGGCGATATAATAGAATAATTTCCCATCTCATTAAAACCTACCTATAAAATTTTGAATTGACAAATTAACCCCATCAGTGCTAAACTTCCAATTGAATAATTAAGTTTATTTAATCAAATTTACTGTCTTTGGTCAACCAATTCCTTTCTGAATTAAAAACTTTATTTAAATATAAGGATTTAATCTGGCAGATAGCCATTAAAGACCTTGCTGTGCAATATAGATATCCACTCTTAGGAATTCTGTGGATATTTTTAATGCCTTTTTTTCTCATAATAATCTTCATAATTATCTTCTCAAGGCTTCTTAAAATAAACGTGCCTGGTTATCCATATCCAGTTTTTTTTGTTACTGGCATACTTCCCTGGAATTATTTTGCATCCTCAGTATCCTCAGCAACCACCCGAATCTCAGATAGTGGCGGGCTGGTTAAAAATGTATATTTCCCCAGAGAAATCATCCCAATCTCAATAGTTTTATCAAATCTCATAAATTTTATTATCGCTTTATTAGCAATGTTTGCTATCTTTACATTTTTTAATATAAGATATAGTGGTTTAATATTCCTACTTCCTTTCGTTATATTTTTAGAGATTGTTCTTATATCGGGCGTTAGTTTTATCGTAAGTAGTCTACAAGTAAAATATAGAGATATAAGATATGTGGTTGAGCTTTTTATAATGATTATTTTTTATTTAACCCCAATATTTTATCCTATAGATATAGTTAAAGGAATGTCAGAAGGTTTCTTTAAGATTTACCTGATAAATCCCTTTGTGGGTATGATAACCCTCTATAGAATTATTTTCTTAAAGGGTTATATAGATATTTTAAATTCTAATAATATAAATTTATTGTATATTTTATTATTATATCCAGTATTCTGTGCAGTTTTAGTTTTTATTATAGGACTTTTAATATTTAAAAAATTAGAGCCAAATTTTTCTGACTATTTATAGGATGAATATAATTCATTTGGAGAATATAGGCAAGAAATTTACACTTAAACTTCATTCTGAAAATCCCTTGGAAAATCTTTTTTCAAAGTTTTCCGACAGCAAGTTAACAGAGGAGTATTGGGCATTGCGTAATATCAATATGGAAGTTGAGCAAGGAAAGATTATCGGGATTATTGGAAGAAATGGCGCAGGGAAAACCACTCTTTTAAATATACTTGCAGGAATATGTACCCCTTCTGAGGGGAAGATAAATATAAACGGTAGGGTTTCGAGCATACTTACCTTAGGAGCCGGATTTAAAAATGAACTCTCTGGAAGGGAAAATATTTATTTAAATGGACTTGTTTTAGGAATGACGAGGAAGGAAATATCAACAAAATTTAAAAATATTGTTGATTTTTCGGAATTGGATGGTTTTTTAAAAGTTCCCTTACAAACCTATTCTCAAGGTATGCGAGTACGTCTTGGTTTTAGCGTAGCGATAAACGTGGAATTTGATGTTTTATTAGTAGATGAAATTATAGCAGTGGGTGATTGTTCTTTCCAAAAGAAATGTCTTGAGGCAATGTGCAGTTTCAAAAAACAAGGCAAGACTATGGTTTTTTCAACCCAGGATACGGGTTTTATAGAAAGAATTTGCGATGAGGTATATGTTCTTGAGAATGGAGAAATTGAGTTTAGCGGTGGTCCAGAGGTAGCCATACAATGTTATCAGAAACTTTTGGATGAGAAAAGATTTTCTAAGCATTTATGATAGATACCAAACTTAAATGGTGGGCATATAAGGATGAATGGGGAAGAGTAGAGGGCACAAGAGAGGCAACAATAAGTTCTGTTGAATTATTAAATCATGAGCGTAGAAAGACCGCTGCTCTTTTGCCAAAAGAGGATTTAATAGTAAAGATAGAATTTACTGTTAAGGAACAAGTAAAGAAGCCTCATTTTGGCGTAGCTATTTTTAGAGAGGATGGTGTATATTGTTATGGCCCCAATACCTTATTCGATGGTTATAAAATAGATTATCTTTACAGAGGCAATGGCTGGTTTAGTATTATATATA
>VGKN01000270.1 GCA_016867055.1 Candidatus Omnitrophota bacterium | reverse complement strand
AGGCAAGGATTGCAATTATCAAAATGATGGTAACTACGACTATAATCTCTAAGAGATTCACTCCGTTAGAAGATTTTAATCCTTTGAGATACCCAAGATGAAAATTTAAAAATTTAAAACTGAAATTGCATAGTTTAAATATCCTATTTTTTCTAACGGAATTTACGCCTTCATAACGCCTCATTGAAAAGCCTTGAGGATAGACTATGGCGTCCAGTTTCCTCCAATAGCACCAGCCTGGTTTATGGTGATGGTTTCACCTGCGTTTGTCCCTGAGGCTCTGGTTGCTGTGACTGTAAATGTGGAAGAACTTGCAGTAATGGTGTAGTTAAAATTCCTGGTTGCCATTGAGTTTGGGTTTTCAATGTCTAAGCTTGCAACGACTGCAGTAAAGGTCTGGGGACTTCTATCGTTATAGAATATCCACTCTGCCTTTCGTAGGGTGCCTAAGTTTGAATATGCCTCTGAGGCGCGCGCCTTTTCAACTGTCTTTGTGTATTGTGGTATAGCAAGCGTTGCCAGAACACCTATGATGATAACAACCATTAAAACCTCAAGGAGGGTAAACCCCGTTAGAGATAAGTCGCCTTTTGGCGACTGTGGGTAATATTTCTTATTAAGCTGGAATTTATTTTCTTTATTCATCAGAGAGCTAAAATATCTTCTTTTTTAATCTCTAACGGGGTAAAACCTAACTTTACCTGTTTCAGTCTAAACACGTTTATCTCCTTGAATATTAAAGACATATTCTACATTTTAATTTATAGTTGTCAAGTTTTATTTTCCACCGATTGTGGTAAGTTTAAAGATGGGTAAAAACATAGCCACGACCAAAAACCCTATGACGCTTCCCATAAATACGAGAAGTATAGGCTCAAACACAGCGGTAAGTCTTGCCACCAATTCATTTACCACCTCTGTATAATAGGCAGATACCTTATCAAGCATCTTTGCGAGTTGTCCTGTCTCTTCACCAACTCCCACCATCTGGACCACCATAGGAGGAAAAATACCGCTTCTCTCCATAGGTTCGGCTATACTCTTTCCATCCCTAACGCTTATCTTAATACCATCCAGCGCCTTCTCTATAGGCCTATTACCTACCGCCCTCGCTACTATATCAAGGGCAAGCAATATTGGGCAACCACTTTTTATGAGTGTTCCAAGACCTGTTGAAAATCTCTCAACCGACATATTTAAAACTAAACTGCCTACGATAGGCATCTTAAGCATAAGAGTGTCAAACTGCCATTTGCCCTGCTCAGTCTTTATATATTGTCTAATTCCATATACAAGTGCACCAGCAGCTATAACCATTATCAAGAAATACTTTGTCAAAACATCGCTTAATGCCACTACCAATTTGGTGATCGGCGGAAGCTCAAGGTCAAAACCTGCAAATATATTTGTAAAGACAGGGATAATTTTCATAACAAATATCAATATAGCTCCAACTGCCACAGTGGCAAGTATTATAGGATACATAAGCGCTGAGATAATCTTTCTCTTAAATGAGCCGCTTGCCTCAAGGTAACCTGCAAGTTGCCCTAAGGTAGAAGGCAATTGTCCGCTTGTCTCTCCTGCCTCAACAATATTAACCCAGAATTTTGAAAACGCCTTTGGGTGCTTTGCTATCGCATCCCTTAGGGACTGACCTGCCTCCACGTCTGCCTTTATCCTCTCAAGCACCAGATATAAGGGTTTTGAGTCAATCTGTTTCAACAAGATATTTAAACTCCTAAGAAGGGTTACGCCTGATTCAAGAAGGGTGGAAAGCTGCCTTGCAAGAAGCACAAGGTCCTCTTGTTTCATTTTGCTTTTTAACTTCTTCTTGAGAGGTCCCCTGGTCCTTGAAGTGCCTGCCTTTTCAGTTACAGAGGTAACGGTATAACCCTTCCTCTGAAGGCTCACTGCTAATTCGTCCTGAGAGGGGGCTTCCATAGTACTGCGACCAGACGAACCTGAGCTGTCAATATAGGTGTATTCAAATAATGGCATAAATTTAACCCCCTTCCTCTATACCAAAGGTAACGCTCAGAACCTCTTCAAGTGAGGTCAGGCCATGCCTTACCTTGAGTAAGCCGCTGTCTCTGAGAGTCCTCATCCCACCTTTTTGTGCTGCCTCCTTTATTGTAAGCGTGGTTGCGCCTTGGGCAATAAGTTCTCTTACCTCATCTGTTATTTTCATAATCTCATAAATTGCTACCCTTCCCCTAAAACCCGTGTTATGGCATTTATCGCAGCCCTTCGGTTTAAACATCTTGATGCCGGGTTCAAGACCATAAACCTGTTGCGTAAATGTATACTCTTCCTTACAGGCGCAGAGTTTTCTTACAAGTCTCTGAGCAACCACCAGAATAAGTGAGGAGTTTAAAAGAAATGGCTCCACCCCAATATTTACCAGTCTTGTAACAGCTCCAGGTGCGTCGTTTGTATGGAGCGTGCTTAAGACAAGATGACCTGTCAAAGCTGCCCTTACGCATATCTGTGCAGTGTCTAAATCCCTTACCTCTCCCACCATTATTATATCGGGGTCCTGCCTCATAAAGGCGCGTAGAGTTGAACTAAATGTCAAACCTATCATAGGCTTTGCCTGAACCTGATTTATTCCGTCCAACTTAAACTCTACCGGGTCTTCTATGGTCACTATATTCTTCTTTGGGGTTCTTATTTCATTTAGGGCACCATAGAGCGTGGTGGTTTTTCCGCTTCCTGTAGGGCCGGTTATAAATACCAGACCATAAGGAGAGTTTATCGCTTCCCTAAACCATTTAAGTTCATCGGGTTCAAAACCCAAATCCTCAAGTTTTAAAGATACACTTTCTCTGTCTAAGATTCTTATTACTACCTTTTCACCATAGATTGTAGGAACAGTGGAAACCCTGAAGTCAACCTGTCTATTTGCAAGTTTTACAGTAAAGCCTCCATCCTGAGGAAGGCGCTTTTCT
>VGKN01000269.1 GCA_016867055.1 Candidatus Omnitrophota bacterium | reverse complement strand
TATTTTTGAAATTTTTGCATGGGTTTCTTTTTTAATATCAGGCTTAGCAGGACTATCGCGGTTGGAATGGATACCTTTCGCTTATTGCCACTATGGTTCACTTCAGACCGAAAAGAATAATTTAAAGGTAATAAAAGAGGGAATCAATAGAATATCTATCATAAATGAATCTGGTCAAAAATGGACAGAGAAGCAATTACAAAAAGCTAAGGGAGATTTAGAAACACAAATATTAAAAAGAGATAAAGAAATAGAAAAAGTAGATAAACACACCTTAATTAAATATCAACTTCATAAATGGAGTTTTATACTTGGGCTTATTAGTCTAATAATCTCTAGAGCAATTATAAATTTAGATTCTGTTTTCAAAATAAAGTAAATTTTTCTGTTCCCTGACATATAGGGGCGGGCGCACCCACACCAGAATTAGCAAATGGCAAATTGTCAGGAGTTTTATAAATAGAAGTATATGGCATGACAAATAATTGTTGTGGTTCATAGTTTTAAAGCCCTTTAAAAACATTCCAGAGAGATTTCCTTTAGCGGAAATCTCTTAATTTTTTGTGATGAAAGAACCTCTGATTGTTAAATTAAAAGGTTTTGCTCCTCCGAGAGAATTTTTTAATCTCTTTAAAGACAAGCCCTTTAGTTTTTTGCTTGAGAGCGCTCTCTTGCATAATGGGCTTGGGAGGTTTTCTTTTATAGGTTGGAACCCTTTTTTGATGTTGAAGTCCAAAAAAGGCCGAATAGAAATAAAGAGAGATACAAAGACAGAAAATTTCAAGGGAAATCCATTTGAAACATTAAGAAAGCTATTGAATATCTATAAGATTAAAAGACAAAGCTATGATTTACCTTTTTTTGGAGGTGCGGTTGGGTATTTTGGCTATGACCTAAAACATTTTATTGAAAGACTTCCTGATATTTCAAGGGAGGATATAAATGTCCCTGATTTATTTATTATGTTTTATAGCAGTGTTTTGATATTTGACCATCTTGAAAAAGAGATATTTATATCATCAACCGGATTTCCAGAGATGGGAAGTCTTAGGAGAAAGAAGGCTCAAGAGGAGATATCAAGATTAAAAAAGTGCTTACAAAATTATAATTTTAGAAGAGACCAAACAAAACAAAAAGAAAAAATTTTTATACAAATAAACTCAAACTTTAAAAAAGAAGATTATATATTAGCTATAAAAAAGGCGAAGGAATATATAAGAGAGGGTGATATATATCAGGTTAATTTATCCCAGAGGTTTTCCTGTAAAATAAAGGAAGAGCCTTTTAGAATCTATGAGAGATTATCGCGGATAAATCCTTCATGTTTTTCAAGCTTTTTTAACTTAGGCGATTTTTATATAATAAGCGCCTCTCCCGAGAGGTTCTTAAGGCTTAAAGGAAATTTAGTCCAGACCCGTCCTATGAAGGGAACCCGTCCAAGGGGAAAGACAGAAAAAGAAGATGAAATTTTAAAAAGGGATTTATTAAAGAGCAAGAAGGATAAGGCAGAACTTATGATGATAGTAGATTTAGAGAGAAACGACTTAGGTAGGGTGTGTGATTATGGAAGCATAAGGGTAAAGTCCTTAAGAAACCTTGAGGCTTACTCCACAGTATACCAGACGACAGCAGATGTTACAGGCACTTTAAGAGAGGGTAAAGACAGGATAGACCTTATAAAAGCCTGTTTTCCAGGTGGTTCTATAACAGGGGCACCAAAGATAAGGGCGATGGAGATTATAGAAGAGCTTGAGCCGACTAAAAGGAATGTCTATACCGGCTCAATTGGATACTTAGGTTTTGATGGAGATATGGATTTGAATATAATTATTAGGACTATTTTAATCAAGGATGGTAAGGCATATCTTCAGGCCGGTGGCGGGATAGTTGCAGATTCAATACCAGAATTAGAATTTGATGAGACATTAACAAAGGCAAGAGCACTATTTAGTGCTCTCAAGATAAATTAGAATGGGCAGGATTGTTTTTTTTAATGATAGGTTTTTAAAAGACAAGGATGTAAAAATCTCTGTATTTAACAGGGGTTTTTTGTATGGTGAAGGTGTTTTTGAGACTATGCGCTCATACAATGGGGTTATCTTTAAATTAGATAAGCACCTAAGAAGGTTATTTCATTCATCAGAAAAAATGTATTTAAAGATTCCCTATAATCAGAATAAATTAAAGGGGCATATCTATACAACCTTAAAAAAGAATTTCCTGAAAGAGGCATATATTAGGGTTGCCTTATGGAGAAGGGAAGAGGGTTTTGGTTTGGATTTCAAAGAGAAGATAGCCGATACCCTGATTGTTGCACAACCCCTTAAGAAATTTCCAAGAAGAGTATATAAAGAAGGAATAAAAGCGGTAGCTTTAAAAGGGAAAAATACCTCCTCTTTAATTTCTAATATAAAGAGCTTTAATTATCTGGAGAATATACTTGCAAGAAAAATGGCAAGGTCTTTGGGTTTTGATGAGGTAATATTATTAAATACAGAAGGTTTTGTAAGCGAGGCAAGTTCTTCAAATATATTTATTGTGAGAAACGGGGTATTGACGACCCCGCCCATTAAGGCAGGAATACTTGCTGGGATAACAAGAGAAGTAATTATAGACCTTGCAAAAAGATGCCTATTTGATGTTTATGAACGAAATATAAGCGCAAGGGAATTACTTAAGGCAGACGAGATATTCCTTACAAATTCAATTAGCGAGATAGTGCCGGTTGCGGAGGTTAATGGAAAGAGAATAGGAAGCGGCTTAGCCGGTGAATTTACCAGACTTTTGGCAGTGCTTTATAGGTTAGAGGCTGAGAAGCAAGTGTAGATTGGCGCAGATGGCAAACCGCAAGATTAGCACAGACTTTAAAAGATAACGAGTAGTAGTTGAGAGATTTTTTATTTTTCTCGTCCCGAATGAAGTTGCTCTAGGAGGTGTCGCTTCGGGATCCCGAAGAATTACTTAA
>VGKN01000268.1 GCA_016867055.1 Candidatus Omnitrophota bacterium | reverse complement strand
ATTTAGCTTCAGATTTTTGCCTCTGTTCTGAAAGCTACGGATTTTTGAGCCTATAGATTGGTAATTGTATTACCAACCTTCATTTGTCAGACCCTACAGGTATTTCGCCTTGGCGCATTAAGTCAATAAAAGCTCGTGCTAAATCTCCGAGGTCTGCAGATGTGATATAGCGCTTCTCGCTCATCTGCTGGAGCCATAATTCACGAGAGCGAGGTGTGCCGCAGCAACTAAGCTTGATATCGTAGATTTCTACCCCTGTTGGAAAATCTAGGGTAGGATAAGGTGGTTTTTTATTTAGACGCCACCTGCCCCATGTTCTATGGTGTTTTGGTGTGTAGTCTCCTGATACTGATACGACTTCGGGCGGACGCCCCCTTTTGGTATATTGGCGCGGTGTCTGCCAATAAGGAGAATGGCACTCAGGGCATTGCCGTGGCGGTCTCGCTTGGCGTGGCACCCACCTGTGGTGGCATCTCATGCACTCTCGGACTGTAATCTCTGTCTCTGTACTCATGACATTATTATATGTCTATGGACATATATTGTCAAGCCATTATTAAGTGCAATGCGAAACCAGTAAATGCTGTAAGTTAGGTATCAGCCCCTTTTTCTCAAACACCAGTTCGGAATGCTTCCAATGCGGGCTACCAAAACACCTTTTAGCGCCCTTTCTGAAGCTAAAATAAATGAGGAATTAAATTGAGGCTAACTTGAGCGTGACACGATCTTTTTCAGTGAGGCTAAAAATAAAGCGTTTTTTAGTTTTTTAATCTAAAACTGTAAAGAATCTTCTCATAAATATCTCTACATTCCTCTTCATCAATGACCCTATACGAAAAGGACAAAGAATGTATCTTATCATAATCCCAAAACGTATATGATTTTACTAATATTACTGGATTGTCATTCAATTGCCTTTTGTAAGTGTGCACGAGTGGGAACATCCCGTTTATTTCCATAATTTCAAGTGAACCAGAATCTATGAGTTTATTATTACCTAACCCTGTGCTATTCAGCTTTGCATATTCCTGGAGTAACTGGTCTATCAATTCGTCTTTGAATTCAGCCAATTCTTCTTGGCTCATGGTATACTTCTCATCGGCCCTAAGAACTTCTTCACCCGGATTCATATAATCAGTTCTAAATATTACTCTCCTGTATTCATTAAGGGCTGATGGTTTCAGTTCATTCAAACCAACTTGCTGTAAGGTAAAATCTGATTTGCCTAATCGAAAAACTAGAGCTGCCAAATTCGGAGATGTTTCTTTTACCACATCTCTATAATCTTCTGACTGTAATTCGAGGAAATCAGCAGGGTAATCAATTGAACCAATATCCTCAATTCTAAGCCTAACCCACCCATCTTCAATTTTTTGCTCCATCTGACTAATCGGAGAGGTTGGTTCTGGGCTAGGTACTGGCGTCGGTGAGGGTGTTACCGTCTTTGGTAATGGCGTAGCTGTAGGCGTCGGCAGACCACAAGCCATAGCTGAGGTAGCTAATATAAGAACCAATCCAGCGAGTAAAAGTGAATACCTTTTGTTTTTCATTTCCTGCTCTTTATACCCCCTCCAAATCTGGCTCGATTCTTCTATACTACTTAATTTCTTCAACTGCCCGCGTGATCTGATATTCCTAATTAGCTGTAAAGCACTATAAACTACAATCTATGATTAATAGAGAGGCTCGGTTCTCATGGATGACCACCTAACCTTTCCCACCAGTTTAGGCGTGAACTTCTCAACAGCTACTTTGACTACTTCAAAATACCATTCCGTAGCATATGGATGTACAACTATGTTTCTAATCAGCTTCTCCACATCAAACTCTAATAAGATACCTGTCCCTCTCTCCACCTTAAGCTCTTCCCCGCGTTTCAGCTCATATTCATCTATCCTTTTTTCTTCTTCTGTTGGCGTGTGGCCTCTCACTCGTTTCCCAGGTATGTGTTCACTGCACCACTTAATAATCCTCACCTCTTTTTCATGAGCGAACGCTTGCCGTTTATGGAAGAGAGGGTAAAACGACATGTCAAGGGGGAACTCCTCAACCTGGTAATTTAAGTATTTCACCTTTGTCATAAGTAAGCCTTGGTTGATGAAAAAGGCTTCTATATCTCGATATACTACCGTTATTGCTACCCCATAATTATCCCCGCAGTACAACTTCCACATTGCCTCAGATTCTGGTTCCATACACCAGCAGCTAACAAAGGCACTTTCCTTCATATATCGTTCAAAAAAATTTGACATGGTCTTTCTTAATTCCGGCCTTTTTGCTAACTGAATTTTCAGCTTCTCCCACATTGGTTTGGTAATGGAACCTTCATGCCGGTCTTTAAAAACATCTGCTCGGGAAAAGTGCAATTTCTTATCGTTAAGTAGAGCGACTAATCTAGCGAGGTCTATGTATCTCCAGCGTACGACTGATTTATCACTTGGAGGAGGCACAACGTTAGAAAAATCAGAATGTCTGTATCCACCTTCTGGTATGAGAAACGGTTTGTCGTCATTGACGTTAACCATAGTATACCCAGACTAAGTTAAGAATATATTGTGTCAGTATTATATCATGTTATAATGAGAGAAGTTACCATCGGTGCAATATCGAAAGTCAAGTCTAAAAGTTCTTTCATCCAACCTGCTCTACCATTCCGTATAAAATCCCGGGAAGCGTCATCCCCAAATTTCCTCTTTTCCCCCTTCTTGGATTTTGCTCATTTGAATTTGTTTTGAATTTAGATACCTGCCCTGAGCCTTGCCGAAGGATTAGAATTTAGTATTTCCCCATAAGCTTACAGCTAACAGCTTACTGCCAATAATTGCTTTACATAACGACTTTACATAAAGTTGGAAACGAATAATTGAAGCTAACTACGCTCGATTCGTTTCTGGAAAAAGGGGGTTATTATAATGTCACCCCCTATTTAAGCTATTGACAAACAAGCTATGTTTAGGTTATATTTGCCACCAACAGAATATAGCAAAGGCTG
>VGKN01000267.1 GCA_016867055.1 Candidatus Omnitrophota bacterium | reverse complement strand
AAATCTTAAATTTGCCATAGCATTATCTTCTTCCCTTAATCCTTCCGGACTTGATGAAGCCATCATAATGCCTCATCAAAAGTTGGGACTCAATAAGCCTTATTGAATCCAGCATAACGCCCACCATTATAAGGAGGCTTGTGCCACCAAAAAAACTTGCTATCATATAATGAATCCTGAGGGCACCTGAGATAAGCTCTGGCAAAACAGCAATAATTGCTAAAAATATTGCTCCTGGAAGGGTTATCCTTGTCAGGATAAAATCAAAATATTCCGCGGTGGGTTTACCAGGCCTCACCCCCGGAATAAAACCACCGTATTTTTTCATATTATCAGCAAGTTCTATTGGATTTAAGGTAATAGCCGTGTAAAAATAACAGAAAAAAATTATTAAAAGGGCATAAGTAGTTGTATATAAAAATCTTCCGTGTTCAAGCCATCTTGCGAATGTATCAAAGGCTCCTCCTCCTACAAGACCCGCTATGGTGCGCGGAAACATAAGGATAGAGGAAGCAAATATTATTGGAATAACGCTTGCATGGTTTATTCTTAAAGGGATATAAGTACTCTGTCCACCATATACCTTCCTCCCTATAATCCGCTTTGCATATTGAACAGGTATTTTTCTCTGTCCTTGAGTCAGCATAATGACCGCCACTATAACCGCTATCATCATAATTCCTAAGAATAAAAGTGCGAGGGGTTTAATCTCACTCTTAGAAATATCAAATGGGGAGGCAAGGGAAAAAAGTAACTGCAAGGCCGTTGGGATCCTTGAGATTATGCCAACTGTTATTATAAAAGAGCTTCCATTTCCTATACCATATTCTGTAATCTGCTCACCAAGCCACATAATAAAGGCTGTTCCACTTGTTAGCGTCAGAATGGTTAATAATCTAAATCCCCAGCCCTTAAATAACACCATATTCACACCCTCAAAATGAGCAGGATTCTCAAGCCAAAGACCTATGAAAAAGGATTGTATTATACTCAGCAAAACAGTTAAATATCGGGTGTATTGAAGAATTTTTTTTCTTCCCGCCTCACCCTCTTTAGCAAGTTTCTCAAGATAAGGAATAACAGCGCATAAGAGTTGAATTATGATAGAGGCAGATATATAGGGCATAATCCCAAGGGCAAATATGGTGGCTCTGCTTATATTCCCTCCGCTGAATAAATCCATTATGTTAAAAAGTGTACCCCCGCGCGCCTTAACAAGCCCCTCAAGAAATTCTGCCAATGCCTTTGCATTTATACCAGGCGTAGGTATATAAGAACCTAACCTATATACACATACGAGTAAAAAGGTTAGAAGAATCTTCTTTCTAAGGTCAGGGACCTTAAGGGTTGTCCCCAATGTCCTTAAGGAGTTAACTATTGATTTTAGGATAAAACCTAACATTGTAAAATTATCTCGTTATGAAATTACCTCAACAGTTCCGCCGGCTGAGCGTATTTTTTTAATGGCAGATGAGCTAAACCGCTGTGCCTTTATTGTTAAAGACTTAAGAATCCTTCCATCTCCAAGAATCTTTACAGGTATATTGAGTTTTTTTATAATCTCTCTCTGCTTTAATATCTCAGGGGTTATAATAGAGTTATTCTCAAATCTATTCAGGGTTTCTAAATTTACGATCTGAAAGACCTTTTTAAATTTACTTGTAAACCCCCTTTTGGGTATGCGTCTAATCAAGGGCATCTGACCACCTTCAAAACCAAGCCTTGGCTTTCTGCCTGAGCGTGCTTTCTGACCTTTATGCCCACGGCCGGAGGTTTTCCCATGTCCTGAGCCTATGCCACAACCTCTTCTCTTGGGTCTCTTTCGCGAACCCTTTTTTGGTTTTAATTCAAATAATTCCATTTTATTCTTTAGGGGGTCCCTCCTCGGGTTCTTCCTGCGCCAACTCTTTAACAAAATCAGTATCCTTTAGCTGGCTAAAAGCCTCAAGCGTTGCCTTTATAACATTTATGATATTGTTTGTACCTATGGATTTAGCAAGGATATCCTTTATCCCAACAGCCTCACATATTGCCCTTACAGGCCCACCAGCAATAACACCTGTTCCCTTGGCAGCAGGTTTAAGTAGAATCAAACCTGCTCCATATCTTCCTATTACCTCATGTCCAATAGTAGTCCCCTTAAGGGGAATTTCCCTCATATGTTTCTTTGCCTGAGTTATACCCTTTCTAATCGCCTCTGATACCTCATTTGCCTTTCCGAACCCAAACCCAACCCTTCCCCTCCCATCGCCTACTACAACAGAGGCTGAGAATGACAATTTTTTTCCCCCTTTGGTGACTTTTGCAACCCTGTTCACAGAGATAACCTTTTCAAATAGCTGTTCTTCCTGATTCAGAATTTCCTCCAATTCCCTTTATCTCCTTTCTAAAACTGAAGACCGGTTTTTCTTGCAGACTCAGCAAAGGCCTTTATCCTACCATGATAGGGATATCCGCCTTTGTCAAAAACTACTTCTTTAACCCCCTTGGATATGGCTAAATTAGCAAAGCGCTCACCTAAAGCCTCTGCTGCTTTAATATTTCCATAACTTGGCGCTACTTTCTTAAACTCTTTGCTGTTCGTTGAAAGAAAGAGTATTGTCTTACCAGTAATATCGTTAATCAACTGGGCGTATAGGTGGTTTAAACTCCTATATATGCTGAGCCTTGGCTTATCATCAGTTCCGATAATCTTTTTTCTAATTCTTCTATGCCTTTTTTCTTTCTGTGTAAGGTCTTTTTTTATAAACATATCTTATGCTACTGTCTTGCCTGCCTTCTTTCTTACATATTCTCCAACATATCTTATACCCTTACCCTTATATGGCTCAGGTTTATAAAATGAACGGATTTTACTTGCAACCTCGCCAACCCTTACCCTATCTATACCCTTCACAATGATCTGGGTTGGCTTAGGTGTTTCTATGGTTATTCCCTCCGGTATATCATACTCAATGGGGTGCGAAAACCCCAAAACCAGGGAAAGTTTCTTGCCTTGCACCTGTGCCC
>VGKN01000266.1 GCA_016867055.1 Candidatus Omnitrophota bacterium | reverse complement strand
AAGTAATCTAATTTTTTTTAACCGTTCTTTGTGCTCAACGCCAAATCTTTGTTCTTCATCAATTATAACAAGCCCGAGGTCCCTAAAACCTATATCCTCAGAGAGAAGCCTATGGGTTCCTATGATGATATCTACTGAGCCTGCCTTCAGCTCCCTAATTATCTCATCCTGTTGGTACTTAGTCCTAAACCTTGAGAGCATCTCTACCCTTATCGGATAATTCCTTACGCGCTCCCGAAATGTGTTGTAATGTTGAAGTGCCAATATGGTGGTTGGAACTAAAATCGCTACCTGTTTATTATCCATAATGGCTTTAAAGGCAGCGCGCATAGCTACCTCTGTCTTTCCATAGCCTACATCTCCGCACAAGAGCCTATCCATAGGCCTTCTGGATTCCATATCGCTTTTAACATCCACTGTTGCCTTAACCTGATCAGGCGTCTCTTTAAATTTAAAGGATTTTTCAAATTCTTTCTGCCAGTCTGTATCAAGAGAAAATCTAAAGCCTCCAAGGGTTTCGCGGGAAGCCTGCATCTTGAGTAAGTCAAAGGCTAAAGCGTCTATGCCCTTCTTTGTCTTGTGCTTTATTTTCTGCCATATCTTTGAACCAAGCTTGCAAAGCCTTGGTGGCACGCCTTCAAACCCGATATATTTATGTACAAATTCTAGCTTATCCCATGGTAGATATAATTTCTCACCCTCAGCATATTCTATGACAAGATGATCCGCCAGTCTTTTCTTTATCTCTATCTTCTCTATGCCCCTGTAAATTCCTATGCCAAATTCATCATGAACTATATAGTCGTCAACCTCTAAATCGCTAAAATCCTTTAAAGGGCTTCTATACTCTGGAAGTACAATATCACCTTTAATCTTTATGGGCGTTGTTCCTTTAAGAGGAAGAATTGTTACTGAATTGAAATTTGAAACAAATCTCTTACTGAACAAATCAAAACTTTTGATTGTTTCAATCTTATCATTAAATGTAAATTCAATCCTTAAGGGAGACTGAAAACCTATAGGAAATATCTCAAGCTGACCACCCTTTAAACTAAATTCGCCCTGCTGCGATACCGGATCCTGCCTGCTATATCCAAAATTTACGAGTTTAGAGAGAATTTCTTCTAAGTCTATTTTATTCCCCGCTGCAAGCCTGATAGTTAAGAACGTCATATCCTACATCTCCATAGGCGCTGATACACCCATAAGATTTAATCCGTTTTTTATCACAATCCTTGCGGTTTCTATCAATGCGAGGCGAGCCTTTGAGAGCTCTCTATCTGCCCCTATCACCCTATGCTTATCATAAAAATTGTGGAATGTCTTTGAAAGAGTCTCAAGGTATGGTATTAAGCGATATGGCTCAAGAGAAATTCCTGATTGCTTTACAATATCAGGAAACCTTGTTATCAGTTTTATAAGTTCCAGTTCCTCTGGTTGGCTAAGGAGATTTAAATCCGAATTGATTAGTGAAGAGCTCTTTAGTCTTGTCTTCTTGAGAATGCTTGAAATTCTTGCATGGGCATATTGAATGTAAAACACCGGGTTTTCTGGACTTTGTTTTTTTGCAAGCTCCATGTCAAAATCAAGATGGCTGTCTATCTTTCTCATTAAGAAAAAATACCTCGCAGCATCTCTTCCTACCTCAGCAATTAACTCCCGTAGAGTGATAAACTGCCCTTCCCTTGTTGACATAGGAACAGGTGTTTTATCCTTATACAATGTGACTAATTGGACAATAAGTATGGCTATGTCTTTCTCGTTGAAACCCAGGGCGCTAACGGCAGCCTTAAGTCTTGGTATATACCCATGGTGGTCAGGCCCCCATATATTGATAAGCCTTGCAAAATCCCTTCTAAATTTGTCTCGGTGATATGCAATATCAGGCGCAATGTATGTAAATGAACTATCGCTTTTTATTATAACCCTATCCTTATCATCGCCAAAAGCGGTGGATTTAAACCACACTGCACCGTCTTTTTCATAGATAAAACCATTTTTTCTAAGCACTTTCAATGCCTCTTTTATTTTGTTGCTTTTTGACAAGTGCTTTTGACTAAACCAACTATCAAATCTTATCCCAAATTTCTTAAGGTCCTCTTTTATCCATTTAAGTATAAGTTTAACCCCAAAATTTGAAAAGAATTCCGTATTTTTGTTTAATAAACTATCTCCAAATCTGTCAATAAGTGTCTGGGCAATAGTATATATATATTTACCTTTATATCCATTTTCCGGAAAACAAAAATCCTTTTTTAGCAGTTCTAAATAGCGCGCCTTAACAGATTCACCCAAAAGATTAATTTGATTACCCTCATCATTTATATAATATTCCCTTGTTACCTTCCATCCCAGAAATGAAAGCACATTAGCAAGCGTATCGCCAACCGCTGCCTGCCGAGCATGGGCGATGCTTAAGGGTCCGGTTGGATTAGCGCTTACGAATTCTATCTGAAGTTTTTTATTTTCTCCGATATTATCTCTTCCAAAATCCTTGCCTTTTTTTAAAATCTCATTAATACTCTCGTACAACAAGGTCTTTCTAAGATAGAAATTGATAAAGCCGGCACCTTCTACCTTTACATCTGCTATATATTCCCTTAAAGAACTCGAACCAATACTTTTTTTCAAACCCCCTAAAATAACATCTGCTATTTCCTTTGGATTTTTATTTAATCTCTTTGCTATCTGCATTGCTATATTAGTTGACAAATCTCCGAATTGTTTGTCCCTCGGTGTTTCAAGGTATATTGAGACCGTTTCTAGATCCCCTAATTCTGTAAAACAATTTTTTATTATATCTTTTAATGTAATTATTATATCTAATTTTAATTTATCCATTTAATCTAAATAAAAATTTTTATATAAGAAATCCAAAAAGAACTGGCAGGAATTCCGGAAGGTTAATATGAGAATAAACTAAATAGATCACTTATAACTTTTAAGAACGAGTCTAGGTGCATCACCCCATAGTCTTTCAAGGTCATAAAATTCTCTTTTTTTAACCTGAAAGA
>VGKN01000265.1 GCA_016867055.1 Candidatus Omnitrophota bacterium | reverse complement strand
AGCTTTTGATTAAGAACTCAAAGGTGATTGGAGTTAAGACATTTGATTTAAAAGTGTATTATGCAGATTCTGTGGTTCTTGCAACAGGAGGCCTGTCTTATCCTGATACCGGCTCAACAGGTGATGGTTATGAAATGGCAAGAAAATTAGGGCACCGCATTGTTAAACCCATTCCTTCTCTTGTAGGCCTTGTTGCCAGAGAGTCTTATGTTAAAGACCTGCAGGGTTTAAGTCTTAAAAATGTTAGCGCAAGTCTTATAGTCAATGGGAGGCTCATCAAGAGCCTTTTTGGAGAGATGATTTTTACCCATTTTGGATTATCAGGACCGATTATTCTTTCCCTAAGCAGGGAGGTTGCGAAATTTTTGGATGGGGGAGAGAGTGATGTGGTTATCTCATTAAATCTAAAGCCAGCTTTAAATCAAGAGACCCTAAATGATAAATTACTCAGAGAGATTAAAAATTTTGGCGCAAGGACCTATAAGAATTTATTGAAAGAACTTCTGCCGAGGAAAATAATCCCGGTTTTTATTATGCTTTCAAAGATAGAACCTAATAAAAAATCCAACAAGATTACGCAAAGAGAAAGGCGAGTAATCCTTGAATTACTTACTGATTTTAGGTTTACCATTAAGACTACGCAGCCAATTGAAGAAGCCATTGTTACGCAGGGTGGAGTGGATACCACACAGATTAACCCCAAGACAATGGAATCTAAGCTTATCAAAGGTTTATATATAGTAGGTGAACTATTGAATGTGGATGGTTTAACTGGCGGTTATAATCTTCAGGCCGCATTTTCAACCGGCTATGTAGCAGGGAGATCTATTAGCCTGCTCTCCTGAAGCAGATTTAAATTGATTTAGTAAAGAGAATATGTTAAAAAATAACTCAAAATATCCAAATTATTCTATATATTAATAAGTGCTTCCGTTATAAGTATTATATCCCTCACCTGTTGCAGCAATTCCTAATGTAAAAAAGGGGACACAGTGAACCTGGTTGCGGTAAGGAAAGGCAAACTATGGTATCCCTTAAAGGTCGGAAATGTATATTCAGTATGAGGGTTTGTAAAATGACTTATGGCAATACTATACCAGATGACATAAGAGATATTCTTGGATACATACAAAAGAACCTACTGGATAGATTTAGTAATAACCTTATGTGTCTGATTCTCTATGGCTCATGGGCAAAGGCTACTTTTAGGGAAGACTCTGATATTGACCTGCTTGCTGTATTTAAAAGGTTGGATGGCGATACCAAAAAGTTTCTCTACAAAATAGAAATGGATTTTGATATAGAAAGACAGCTCACTCTTCTGCCTGTCTCTATTGAAGATTTCCGGATGGAAAAGATCCCGCTTTATACTGCAGTGAAAAAGGAAGGCAAAATAATCTGGGGTAGTATAGATTTAACCATCAATCCTGAGGCGCCGCACATCAAATATGCAGAATTCTTTGAAAGGTCAAGGGAATTTGAGATGCAAAAGGTAAAGATGGCAGAGGATATTCTCAGTGAGCATCCCGGTTATGGAACTATAGATTTATGTTTTGTAGCATCAAAACACGCCCTTCAATCTGCACTTGCCATGAAGGGAATAGGCTATTCAAGCAAAATAGCAGTCCTTTCACCTTTAACAAAAGAGCACCTTGGAGAAGAAATCGCAGAAGTATTCAAGAAATTATTTGCTTTGTATGTAAAGTCAGAATATGGCGTAGAATTCCTTACAGGCGAGGAGTCAAGACTTGCAGTGGAATATGCAAAGGAGATACTTGAGGTGTATAATAAGGTGTAAGGATAATAATTCGGGATATAATATAACGCAGGGAGAAAACTATCAGATTTAAAACTACATAACGAGAAATATTCATAATAGCAAAAACAAAAAATCTATGGAGGTTGAATATGCCTAATAATCTCGGAAAGGATAAAGATAATCTACAAACACAATTAATAGAGTTAGCAGAGAAAATAAAGAGAAGATTTAATCCTCATAAAATAATTCTTTTTGGTTCTTATGCATATGGTAAACCTACAGAAGGAAGTGATGTTGATTTTCTCATTATAATGGATACAGATATTCCATTGAGAAAACAGGCATCTTTAATCCGGCGCGAACTTACTGGTTTAATACCCATTGACATTATTGTCCGAACGCCCGAACAAGTTGAAGAAAGAATAAAGTTAGGAGATTTTTTT
This sequence comes from Candidatus Omnitrophota bacterium, assembly GCA_016867055.1. Next base: position 862 of record VGKN01000265.1, on the reverse strand, counting down.
ATAAAACAGATTGTGCAAAAGGGGGTTATTCTATGAAGAAGCTCACAGAAGAATGGATTAACAAGGCAGAAAAAGACCATTTGACACATTCGGCGACAAGCCCCAATGCTCAGGCATTGGGGAATCAGAGCCGTCCCGCCGAAGGCGGGAAAAGAAGAGGCGCAAAGGGCTTGTCGCTCTCAGTGTCAACCCTGAGGACGCCAAATATAGAAAACAAACCCCGATGCTTGCCATCGGGGTATTCCGATGGGTTGACAGTTAATCAGCTATTAAAGGCGAAAACGCCAATTTTAGAGTCTATATGTTTTCACTCACAGCAATGTATTGAAAATATATGAAGGCAATTTTACAAGAAAACGAAGTTGAATTTGAGAAAATACACGACCTTAATGTTTTGCTTGAACAGTGTAAAAGTTTTATACCTGAACTTGAAGCCTACAAGGATGAACTAACTGACTTGTCCGCTTATGCAGTAGATATTCGCTATCCAGGGATTGATATATCAATGGAGGAAGCAGATACATGTGTAAAAATTATGGAGAAATTAAGAAAGGAAATAAGGAATTATTTTAGAATTTGAGTTTTAGAAAAACCACCTCCATTTACAAAGCGAGCGTTTCTAATTTTGAGAAGGAAAGTGCCAATATGTTATCAGCGATAAGGAAGATGAGGGCGGGAGATAGAAAAATTTTGGAAGGGTATGTTATGATTAGTGTTGGAGAATTTTATAGAGTATAAAAGGGGCGCTGTTGTCCCCATTTTCTTGGGCACAGTATTTATATATTACAAAACAATCGGTATATTAGAACAAAATATGGGAAGTGTCCCTATTTTGCCAGAACAAAATATGGGAAGTGTCCCT
>VGKN01000264.1 GCA_016867055.1 Candidatus Omnitrophota bacterium | reverse complement strand
AGAGAATGGATATAGAAGGAGTTCATAGGAATTATGCCTATTCCTTGGCTAAAAATGAATGGGTTTTAAGTTTAGATGCCGACGAAAGAGTAACCTCTGAGCTAAAAGAAGAGATTGAAAAGATATTAAACGATGGCACAAGTTTTAACGTCTTTTCCATACCTTTACGTAATTATATTGGAGATTATTGGATAAGATGGGGAGGATGGTATCCTGCATATAAAGACAGGTTATTCAGAAAGGGACATTTCCGCTATGAAGAGGTTGGTGTGCATCCGAGAGTATTCTATGATGGGAAATGCGGGAGGTTGTACGGTGATATTATTCACCGCTCCTACAAAAATTTTTTTGAATTTGTAGACTCTTCAAATAACCAAACAACAAAAGAAGCCGAAAAGTGGCTAAGATCAGGAAGAAAGATGTCCATATGGACCGCTCTATGGCGTACTATGGATAGGTTTATTCGCACATTTGTATTTAAGAAGGGTTATCGCGATGGCGTTGTTGGTTTATTTATAGCCACCTCCAGTAGTTTTTATCAGCTATTAAGCTATGCAAAATACTGGGAAATATTATATAACAAAAAAATGGGAAGCTATGAAAATTCTATTGGTTAGACCTCCCTCTATTTATAAGGATAACCTGCATGGGTTTCAATTAGATTTGCCTCTAGGGATTATGTATATTTCTGGTGCATTGGAAGAGAGAGGTTATTCGGTAGAGATTCTAGATTCTCGCATTGATTTGAATCAAAAATATTTGTTAAATACCTATGCCAATCGAAATAAGACCAATATAATTTGGGAGGCCATAAGCAAGGAGATTAAAAGAAGAAAACCCGATGTGGTAGGAATTACGAACCAATTTACTTCCCAGTTTCAAAGCGCGGTAAAGTTTGCAGAGATTGTTAAGAAAACTAACAACAGAATCTTGACGGTTGTTGGAGGCACGCATGCAACTAGTCTGCCAACATCTTTTTTAGAATACAGTCAAGATATAGATATAGTGGTTTGCGGTGAGGGCGAATACGTAATGTCAGAATTGCTGGAATGTTACCGTAAAAACCAGGATTATTCGCTAGTTAAAAATATCGCCTATAGAAAAAATGGAAAAATTATTTTAAACGACAGAGGGGATTTTATAAATGATTTGGATAAACTTCCCTTTCCTGCCTATCATTTAGTGAATTTAGAAAAATATTTTTCTGCTGAAAAATTGGGATTTTCTGTCCGGGGTAGATATAACTACCCGGGCGCAGAAAGGGCTATTCCAATGATAACCAGTAGGGGATGCCCCTACGGCTGCATCTTTTGTTCTATCCACCTTCATATGGGTAGAAAATGGCGGACGCATTCCACAGATTATGTTTTTAGACATATAGAATATGTGAAGAATAAGTATAGAGTAAACCATATCCACTTTGAAGATGATAATATAAATTTTGATATTAAGAGTTTTTCGTTTTTAATAGAGTGCTTGCTAAGATTAAATCTAACATGGGATACTCCTAATGGGTTAAGGGCCGATAAATTAGATAAGGAGTTGTTGATTAGGTGTAAGGAGAGTGGTTGTACATATTTAATTATCGGCGTTGAATCTGCTGTTCCACGAGTTTTAAATAAAATTATCAAGAAAAGGCTGGATTTAAAAAGTGTGGTTAGGGTAGCTAAGTTATGTAAAGAAGTTGGATTAGATTTAAGGGCATTTTATGTAATTGGACTGCCAGGTGAAACTAAGCAGGAGATAAAACGGACAACAGATTTTGCATTGATGCTCCTGCACAAATATAATACCTTCCCTCATATGCATGTCGCTTATCCACACATAGGCACAGAGCTTTATCAAATCTGTCAGGAAAAAGGACACTTAATTGAAAAATTAAACCCTGATACTTTTGAAAAGGTGATATCGGGCGTCAGATTAATTCAGACAGAGGATTTCAGTATAAAAGATATTGAAAATATTCACTCAGATTATCATCACAGGTTCGCTAAAATAATCAGGTTAAAACTTATAGAAAAATTACTTAGACATCCGTTTGAATTCCTAACTTATTTAAAAAAAATTTTAATAAATCCCTTTGACCGCAATAGAATAACCGAGGATTTTGTGGCCTTTTTTAATTGCCAGAAACGCAGGATAGGAAAAAATGCAAGAAAAAAGAGCTAAACTCTCAGTAGTTTTAATGACCAAAAATGAAGAAGATAAAATAGGTGATTGCTTAGAAAAGATTAAATGGGCAGATGAAATAGTAATAGTTGACGATTACAGCAATGATAGAACAATTGATATAGCCAGACAATATACTGATAAGATTATTCTGCATAAAAGTATGGATAATCATGACCGGCAATGGAATATTGGCATTGAAAATGCTACATGTGAGTGGATACTTCATATTGATGCGGATGAAGTAGTTCCAGTCGCATTAAGAAAAAGGATAGAAGAAATCCTATTAGATTCTAAAGGGTATGATGCTTTTAGATTGATACGCAGGAATTACTTCTTAAGGCACTGGATGAAATATGGAGGTTGGACAACGCAAAGTCATTTAATTTTATTCAAGAAAAATAGTGCTAGGTGTATAGGCAGGGGTATTCATGTCAAGTTAGATGTAAAAGGAAAAACAGGAAAGATAGATACTCATATTGAACACTATCCATTCAAAAGTATATATCAGTTTATCCAAAGACAAAATCATTATAGCAGCGCAGAGGCTCTGGAGATGTTAACTGAAGACAGTAGTAACAAGATTAAAGAGTTAAATTATAATCTCTATATTAAACCATTAAAACTTTTTTTGAAGATGTTTGTTAAAAAAAGGGCCTATAGGGAGGGTATGCTCGGTTTTATTTTTGCCTCCCTGTATGCCTGGGTACATTTTTTAAAATGGGCAAAATATTGGGAGATAGTTAATAATAAAAGATTAGTATAGGAACGCATTTTTCCTATTAAGTTTTAAGGTTAACTCACCAACACTAAATTTTTACAGGCGCCTGTAGCTCAATGGATAGAGCACTGGCCTCCGGAGCCAGGTGTTGGTGGTTCAAATCCACTCAGGCGCACCATATTTGGGCAAATTGTAAATAGTTGACAGCGA
>VGKN01000263.1 GCA_016867055.1 Candidatus Omnitrophota bacterium | reverse complement strand
CTGAATAACACCTTCTTGTTTAAACGCCTCGCTTCCAATTTCATCCTTTTTCTTTGTAACTCCAAAAAGCAATATATCCCTTATCCCCAATTTGTATATCTGGCCGATTTCTTTTATAAGATTGTCTATTGACAATCTAAATATACCTGGCATAGAAGAGATGGGCTCCATCTTAGCCCTCCCTTCAATAACAAAATATGGCATTATAAGATTTTCTTTGAGGAGCCTGGTTTCCCTGACCAACTCTCTTATGGATTTAAGATGTCTTAATCTTCTTAGCCTTATAGTTGGAAATTCACTATACATAACTAATCTTTTCCTCTTCAATTTTATTATCCCTTATCTTGTAAGAACATATAATCGGATTGTCCATATCGCTAAGTGAAACTATCAAATAGGATATGTCTGGATAAAACGCAAGCGCAATATCCCTTTGCGAGGGATATGCTTTTGAGGCAACATGGGAATGATAAATTCCAAACATCTCCATATCTTCTTTCCTTAACTCCTTCATCACCTTAAGTTGCTCCTTCGGGTCCATAAAAAAACTTGAAGGACTTTTATCTGTGTTGGTCATCTTAAAGATAGTCAAAACCTTAGAGCCCTTCCCCCCCAAAATCCCACACGCCTCATTTGGACATTCGGACTTGGAATGTCCTATCATTTGCTCAACAATATCCTTGGTCAACTCTATCATATTTTTATCTTTTGACGAATAAAGATACAAGTAGAAATGACAAAATAACAGAAAATATTGGCGCCACCATCCAGACTAAGAATGTCTTTTTTGTCAAGTGTTTATCTAATGTATAGTTATGTCCATCCTTAATACAACTAATCGCAAATATAGAAGAGAGGTTTAACTGCACCAATGACTGTGGGATTCCTAGAACCGATGCTAAGATTAACAGTGTCGCAGTAACAAAGGAGACTAAGGTACTTGAGACTAATCCCAGCGGGACAATCTCCTTTCCCGCTGTCTCAATAGGACCCTTTCCTAAAAGCCACGCCCCCAATCCAAATAAGGGTGCAATAAGTACCAGTCCCAAAGCAACAGAAAGAAGCCCTGCCCCATACAATGGACCCACTGCGTTAGCTACATTATTTGAACCAATTGCAAATGCTACATAGCAACCGCTGATTAAACTGGATAATCTTAATTTATTTTGATTGGCAAACAACCTTTGATAGATATGAAGATTATCATGGGCAGGCGGGTAGATTATCTTATACAATAAAAAAGTTAGAAGATAAGACAAGAGAGGTAAAATAATCCACATAGGAATAATCTTAAACAATAGGGTCTTTAGGTAAAGATAGTTAAAATATATCCCTACCCCTCCAATAGCGCCAACTGTTAGCTGACTTGTAGATTGAGGTATCTTAAGAATATTGGCCAGAAAAAGACTTAAGGTTGCGGAGGTTAAAATAATCAATACCACATCAAAATCTATGAATCTTTGAGGCACTAAGTTTTTGCCCAGGGTTAGACTTACATTTTTTCCTAAAAAGACTGCTCCTAAAATAACAAAAAATCCAAATAATGCTATGGAGTTTTTTTTCTTTATCAATCCCCCGCCATAAATGGCTGCAAACGAAGGTGCAATCCCACTTCCTCCCATATTCATAGCAAAAAATGTGACAACGATTATAAGTATAATCAATTTAATCAACTTTATCCCGCCACCATTTAAGAAGAATCTCTGCTATCTCTGGCCTTGTGAACTCAGGGGGAGGAATTTCTCCACTAGCCAAGAGTTCCCTGACTCTTGTCCCGCTTAAAGAAAGATGCTCGCTCTCAGGATGGGGACAGCTCTTTATCGTTGCCATCTCCTGACAATGCCTGCAATAGAAGGCATTGTCAAAAAATAAGGGGGTAATCTCCAACTCCTCTTTTTTAAACTCATCAAATATATACTGGGCATCAAAACTGCCGTAATACTTCCCCACACCTGCGTGGTCACGTCCTACAATGAAATGCGTGCAGCCAAAATTCTTTCTTATTATTGCATGGAATATTGCCTCCCTTGGCCCCGCATATCTCATAGCGGCAGGCAAAACCACAAGAATAGTTCTATCCTTTGGAAAATATCTATGCAACAATACCTCATAACAGCGCATTCTTATATCCACAGGAATGTCATCCTGCTTTGTCTGGCCAACTATAGGATTTAATAAAAGTCCATCCACTATTTCAAGGGCACTCTTAAGCAGATGTTCATGCGCCCTATGAATAGGGTTTCTTGTCTGAAACCCAACTATCCTTTTCCAGCCTTTTTCTTTAAAAATCTTCCTGGTCTGGGATGGGTCCAACCTATAATTTAGAAAATCTGAATAACGAGGTCTATTTAACAAGCTTATCTTCCCACCAAGTAATATCTCACCAAGATTATATACGTAATGAACACCAGGATGTTTTTCATCGGTGGTCTTATAAATCAACTCTGCCTCTTTTTTCTTATCAAACCCATATCTCTCTTTTAGATGTAAAACCCCTAACACCTCTTGGTTATCGCTGTAAAGTGCTATGTCCTGGTTTTCCTTTAAATCTCTTGCCTCTTCCTTGGCAACCGATAGGGTAATGGGTATAGTCCACACAGAACCATTTTTAAGCCGCTTGTTAACAAGTACACTTTCATAATCCTCTTTTAACATAAATCCTTCAAGGGGACTATATGCACCTGTGGCAATTAACTCAAGGTCTGATATCTCCCTTTCAGTAAGAATAACCCTATTTAGAGTACCTGCTCTTTTAAGCAAATCCTCTCTCTGCCTACCTTTAATAATCCTATCCATAAGAATTCCACCATGTGGTTTTATCTGAATGTTATACATATTGTTCATCTCGCTTTCATGTAGGTTTTTTTATATTCTTAAAATAAAATTTTTTACCCTTTTCATCGCTATTCCTTCATACTTAAAAAGTATCTATTACCCTTAAGAGGAAAGGGCACCTTTTTTTCCTAAAATCACCTTTTTTTTCGCTGGTGGGCTATCTTACTCTCAGTGTTACTTTTTACAATGTAAGCCACACTCTTTGCTTTCGGGATTTTCCCACCACCAGCGGCCTGCCCTTACATCTTCTCCGGGCTTTATGGCTCTTGT
>VGKN01000262.1 GCA_016867055.1 Candidatus Omnitrophota bacterium | reverse complement strand
TCGAATTCTTCTAAAGTCATAGGATAATATTCTCTTTCCATGCTATAATACTATATATAGTGTGTACCTGAGTCAAGCGTATACCCATTTTAAATTATTTTGATATAAAAAAAGAAATCATGAATTCAAGAGAAAGAGTAATAATTACACTTAATCATAAAGAACCGGATAAAGTGCCTGTTGATTTAAATGGGACAATGTGTACTGCACTGACCAGGAGCGCATATAATAATCTCCGGGACTATTTGGATCTTAAAGAAGATGATAATCCTAATATATCTTGTGTGTTTATGGATTCCATAAGAGCAAAAGAAGATTTGTTAAAGATCTATAATGTAGATACAAGGTCAATATATATGTCAGATCCTTTAGAATCTAAGGAGGGAAGCGGTAAAGAGGAAATCTTTGAAGATGTATATGGAATACGCTGGAGACAGGCTTCTTATTACTATGATGCAATAGAAAGACCTTTAAAGGAAGGTACTGTTGAGGAATTAAAAAAAGCCAAGTGGGAAAACTATTTAGACAAAATGAAAGTTAAAAATTTAAAGGAAATAGCAAAATCACTTTACGAAAATACTGATTATTGTTTAGTTGCAGATATGCACAGCCTTGGACCATTTGAAGGTGGCTGCATGCTTAGGGGTTATGATAATTTTTTAATTGATCTTTATTCTAATGAAAAATATGCGATGGCACTGATCAATAAATTGACAGAAACCTGTATGGCTAAGTGGAGTATGTTTTTGGATGAGGTGGGGGAATATATACAGGTGGCTGCGCAAGGGGATGATGTGGGTATGCAAAGTTCTACTTATATTAGTCCTGTAATGTATAGGAAATTTATTAAACCTGCTCATAAAAAAATATTTAACCTTATACATTCTAAAACAAAAGCAAAAGTTTTCTTGCACTCCTGTGGTTCTGTATATGATTTAATCCCTGACTTTATTGAAGAAGGAGTTGATATTTTGAATCCTTTGCAGAGAAGCGCTGCAAAGATGGATATAAAAAAATTGAAGGAAGAATTTGGGAAGGATTTATCTTTCTGGGGTGGTGGAATAGATGTTCAAAAACAACTGCCTTTCTATTCATTAAAGGAAATTGAAGAAGAAATTAAAAAGACCATAGGTATTATGGCACCTGGAGGGGGCTTTATTTTTTTTCCTACTCATAATATTCAGGCGGATGTTTCACCAGACAGGATTGATTGTTTGTTTAAAAGTGCCTTAAGGTATCAAAGCTATAATTAATTTTGAAAATATCTTTACAATAAATTCGAAAAATTGATAAATATGATTAATTGTAACTGGAGGATTTTATGGATTCAGAAAAAAGAATTGATATGTATACCAGGATGCTCAGGATAAGATATTTTGAAGAAGAAGCAGTAAAGCAGTTAAGATCGGGTATGCCTGGTTTTATTCATTCTTATGTAGGAGAAGAGGCTATGGCTGTAGGTGTCTGTTCTGCAATTAGACCAGATGATTATATAACATCCACACATAGAGGACATGGACATCTTATTGCCAAGGGTGCTGAAATTTCAAAAATGATGGCTGAGCTCTGGGGAAAAATAACGGGTTATAATAAGGGAAAAGGTGGCTCCATGCATATTGCTGCGTATGAATTGGGTATTTTAGGAGCAAATGGAATTGTTGGAGGCGGAATTCCTATTGCAACCGGGGCTGGCCTATCAATTAAAATAGATGGTCTGGATAAAGTAGTTGTATGTTTTTTTGGGGATGGAGCAGCTAATCAGGGAACTTTCCATGAAGCTATAAACATTGCTTCTGCTTACAGTTTACCGGTAATTTATGTATGTGAAAATAATTTATACGGAGTTGGAACATATCAACCTTCTGTTAGAGCTGTTGAAAATATTGCGGATAGAGCTTCAGGTTATGGGATTGCCGGAATAGTAGTAGATGGAAATGATGTAGAGGAAGTCCATAAAGCTACTGAGAAAGCAGCAGAAAGGGCAAGAAGTGGTAAAGGTCCTACGCTTATAGAAGGTAAGACATACAGATGGTATGGTCATTTTGAAGGTGATAAAGATGAAAGGCCCGTTGGAGAAGTAAAGGAATGGAAAGCTAAAGATCCTATTTTAAGGTATGAACTCAAGCTTTTATCAGAAGGGATTTTAAGCCAGGAAAAAAGAGAAAAAATAATATCAGGTGTTGAAAAAGAAATTGCTGAAGCAATTAGATTTGCACACCAGAGTAATCTTCCTGATATAAGTGAAGCTTTAACGGATATTTATAAATAAATTTATTACAATAAGGAGATAAAATTGGTACGTGAGTTAACTTATTCTGAAGCTTTAAAAGAAGCAATAGATAGTGAGATGGCAAAAGATGAAAATGTTATTTTAATTGGAATTGATATTGGTCCTTATGGTGGAGCTTTTAAGGTTACTGAAGGGTTATATAATAAATATCCTGACAGAATCTTTGATATGCCAATATCTGAGGCAGGATATACTGGTTGCGGAGTAGGAGCAGCAATGACTGGTAAAAGACCGGTGATAGAATTGCAGTTTACAGATTGGATTACCATTGCCTCAGATCAGCTTGTAAATCAGGCGGCGAACATACATTATATGTTAGGAGGAAAAGTTAGTGTACCAATGGTACTTCGTGGGCCCTGCGGCGGTTACAGTCAGGGGGCAGAACAGCATTCACATAATTTCGAATCATGGTTTTCATTTATTCCTGGGCTTAAGGTAATATGCCCCTCCACACCATATGATGCAAAGGGACTTTTAAAGTCAGCTATAAGGGATAATAATCCTGTTATATGTTTTGAACATAAGAAATTATATTACATCAAGGGTGAAGTTCCTCAGGAAGATTATACAATACCTATAGGTAAAGCAGATATTAAAAGAGAGGGAAAAGACCTGACTATTGTTACTTATTCTTTTATGGTTACAAAATCACTTGAAGCAGCTGAAAGGTTAGCGGAAGATGGAATAGATGTTGAAGTCCTTGATCTAAGAACAACTTCACCTCTGGACAGGAAATCCATTTTAGAATCCCTTAAAAAAACTGGAAGGATGCTTATAGTTCAGGAAGCCTGGCCTAACTGTTCGGTTTCTTCAGAAGTAG
>VGKN01000261.1 GCA_016867055.1 Candidatus Omnitrophota bacterium | reverse complement strand
TTCGCAGCATCTTCTAGATTTGATGAGAAAAAGATATAAAATTATTGACGCGGATAAGGTTTTAAAAGCTACTCATGATGCGGGAATAACAGTAACAGGAAATTTTATGTTTGGTTTTCCAGGTGAGGCAGAGGAAGATTTTCAGATGACCTTGGATTTTATAAAAAGAAATGCTAAATATTTAGATAGGGTTTACCCTTCAAGAACCTTCTGTGCAATTGAAGAGTTTAGTTATCTCGTTTCTCATTTAGAGGAATTTAATATTAACCCAAATCCGCCTAATCATTTATATTGGGAAACCATAGACGGTAAAAATACATATCCTGATAGACTTAGAAGATGTGAAGAATTTTGCGATTTAGCCTATTCTTTAGGTATAGAGGTTGGTTGTGGCGTTCAAACATCAACAGAACTTGATAAATGGTTTAATTTAGGATTATATTACGAGGCTAAAAAAAATCATCAAAATGCCATTGAATGTTATCTTAAGTATTATAAGCTTGATAATAAAAATGAGGTAATTTTGAATAAGATCAAAACGTATAATTTGGCGTTAGAAAATAATAATACCGACCTTTTTGTTTTAGAAAAAACACGCCTAAAATTAATGGATATCTTAAACAGCCTTAATACATTTGGAAATGAAGATAATGTTGGGGAGAAGATGAAAAGGGAAAGAAGTATAAAACTGGAGAAAAATTTAAAAAGAGATAATTCAGCGATAAATGATGAGGAGATACAGCGCAACAGAATCGCACTGGATTCAATACCAAAGTTAGTGTTTATTCAAGCCTCGGGTCCTTGTAATTCCTATTGCACATTTTGTTCAAGGGGTCATGAGTATGATATTTTTAATCTAGAAGATTATAGAAAACGTTTTGAAGAAAAATTAGTAAATATTGTTTTCCCAAAAATTGAGTGTCTTGCATTAACGGGTTCAGGAGAATTTCTTTTATTGAAAGAGGCAGAAGCTATTTTAGATTATTTTGATAATACATTGCCGCATGTAAATAAGATGATTTTTACTAATGGCTCAAGTTTAACTCCTCAAATAGCCGATAAAATTATAAATAGTAAAAGTAAATATATCATCCACTTTTCACTTCATTCAAGTAACGCCTTGCAGCATAAAGTAATTACCAGGACAGATCATTTTCATAGGATATTGGGCAACTTAAACTATCTCCTAAAGAGTAGAAAAAATACAGATAACCCTGCAATTAATCTAATATTCGTTGCAACAACTCTTAATATTGAAGATCTTCCAAATTTTGTTAAATTAGCCGCAACGTTACAAGTAAACAAGGTGTTATGTTATTATAATTATATATATATGCCTTCTCAAAAATATCTCTCTTGCTTTTTTAAACAAGAACTTACCAATAAGATGATTGATGAGGCCGCTGATATTGCAAGTAAATTAAATGTAGCTTTAAGCTTACCCCCAAAATTTAATCAAAAAGAATATCCGGATATAGGTATTTGCAGAGAGCCCTGGGGCCAGATTATGATTGATTTTAAAGGTCGCGTGATACCCTGTGATGTTTCAGGTGATTGCCAAGAAAATTTAGAAGATAAAGAATTTTCTGAGGTTTGGAACAGTCTATATTATCAAGAGCTAAGAAAGTCCCTACTTAATAAAACCGCACCTTGTTATAAGCGATGTATTAGAGCCAATCCATCTTCTGTGGACGATTTTAGCTCACACGTAATTCACCGTGGCGGTAGAAAGGATATAGATGTTCTATGGGCTGATAATTTTTAATGCGAACGGTTTATTCCTTTTTAATTTCCATATATAATAATTAAGTAATAACATAACATTTTATTTTATAAATAATAATTATATTTAAAATATGTTTTTTATTAATTAATGGCGTAGAATCAATGAGGGTTGCACTTGTTTTATGTCCTGCCTGGTCAATAGAGATGCCACATCTCGCCACGGCTATACTTTCGGCATGTTTAAGAAGGAATGAACACAAGGTTTTTACATTTGATTTAAATAGCGTTTTTTATCATAGCTGTATTAAAGATTATAAAGTTAAATGGTCAAAAGAACAAGACTTATTCTGGACGTACACGGATTTTATTACAGAGTTTGTTTCAGAAAATGAAGAGATTATTAACCATGCCGTAAAAGAGATATTAGCAACCGAAGCTCAAATTATAGGATTCTCAGTTTATTATCCTAATGAACTTATGAGTTTAGAACTGGCTAGAAGGATAAAAAAAATGGATAAGCATAGAGTGATTGTGTTTGGAGGTTTTCAATGTGCGAGAGAAGTAAAGGGGAAGAGATTGATTAAAGAGGAAGCCGTAGATATTGTTGTAATGGGGGAGGGCGAACAAACTTTATCCGAACTCGTTATTAAATTTGAGGAAAATGGTAGTATAGATTTTTGTAAAGGAATACTATTAAAGAAAAACGACGATGTTATAGATTGTAGTGACCGAGAGCCTATAATAGATTTAGATAATCTTCCCTTTCCAGATTTTACTGATTTCTCCCTTTCGCTTTATAAACAGCCCCATTCTCTTCCATTGCTATTTAGTAGAGGATGTTTCCAAAGATGCGTTTATTGCACTGTAAATTCTTTTTGGAAAAGATATCGTTCAATGAGTGCTGATAGGATGTTTCAAGAAATTAAACACCTTTTAAGCAATTTTAATAATAAGGTAACTAATTTTCATCTCTACGACCCTTTATTAAATGGGAATATTAAAGAACTATCTAAATTCTGTGATTTGATAATTGATAATGTAGATAAGGAAATTATAACCCCTATTCGATGGCGGGGTCTAGCGCTTATTCGACCCGAGATGACCTCTGGACTTTTAGAAAAGATGAAAAAGGCAGGCTGTGATTATTTAAGTTATGGAATGGAGACTGGTTCACAAAACGTCATAGATAAGATGAAAAAAAATTTTAAAATTACTGATGCGGAACGTGTAATCCAACATACTTATGATGTTGGAATATTTGTTGGGTTACATTTTATGTTTGGTTTCCCCGGTGAGACAGAGGAAGATTTTGATAAAACCTTGGATTTTCTCAAAAGAAATCGCGAATATATATATGAGGTTGTGCCAAGCGAGTCATTTTGTTATATAGCCGAAGGAACC
>VGKN01000260.1 GCA_016867055.1 Candidatus Omnitrophota bacterium | reverse complement strand
GAAAAGAATGTTATTCTCCTTATCAATATGCTCGGTTAGAAGCGCTATATAATTCTTGGCGTTTTCCGCAATCTTTGCCGAAGCCTCACGGTTACCATTTTTAAACCTTTCAAATGCTTCGCTCATGCCTCTGATATATTCTCTCCCTTGACTGTGTTCCATAAGCATAACGCCAATGGGCCCACCTTCCTTAGAAACACCTGCTTCTACCATCGCGGGAAATAGTAAATCCTCTTCCTTTCCACGATGGCATTTGTCTGCGAAGACTTTTAAGAATTCAAGTATGTTAATAAAATTTTCCCGATTCAATTCCTTTGTGGAATTAAGCTTATCATAAACCTTATCTAAAATTCTCAGCATTAGCTTTATACCTTCATGCTCTGCTTTCAATACTTCTGTGGCTTTCATTGTCTCACCTCTTTTGATTCTTTCAAAGCAACAGCATTATTAAATTTCTCGTCTTTTGTGCCATACAATAAAGTTAATTCCCAGCAAGGTTCTTTTGCAAAAGAAATTCCTTGTCTTTGTTCAGTTGGAACATAACCAAATATCTTTGATAACCAACTCAAATTTTTTTATCTTATTTTATTATTTGAGAAATTAAAGAAAATACAAATTTATTTAAAATTCCATCTCTCTAAGTCGTCTTACTGCGAGGACCATTGGAATAATAGAGGTGAGTAAACTTGTTATAAATATAATCAACCCTACTAATAAGAGTTGCTTTATAAATATTGTATGACTAATCATTTTCAAAACAAAATGGAGATGAAATGGAACTGCAATAAGCACAACCACAAAGGCAACATAAAAAAGGGTTAATACAAAGGCTAATGTTCCTCCAAATCCCGAGACTATAGAGGCAGGGTTATCCTCTTTAAAATTCGGGAATATTGCGCCTAATCCTATAGAAATACTCACAAGAGAAAAACACATCAAAAATACCGCATAGCAGGAAACTCCCATTATAAGACCAGACACGCCTAACATAGTGTTAGATAGTATTATTAACGGCATCGTAATTAAAAGGCTGATTATCACCCACAGCCAGAATTTTTCAAGGATGATAACGGATAACTTTAACGGCGCAAGGCCTAAAATCCAGAAGCGTTTTCCCTCAAGGCTAAATAGGGGAAATACAAACCTCACGCAGAGCGAACCTAAAGTCAGAGTGGTTGAGCCCAGATTTAAAAATGCTACAAGGTTTCTCCACATTGCAGGTAGTATGTCATATGAAAGATTATGGATATTGGCAAAATAAACGGCTAAAAGACCAAAGAATACCGTAAACTGCGACCATTGTATGGGGTCGCGCCAAAATATCTTTATGTCCTTGGTTATAAGGGATTTTATCTCTGGTTTTAAAAATTCCCAAAGAAACTCAAGTTTATTTATAAAAAATGATACAAAGTCAAATTTCTCCTTTTGAGCACCCTTATAGAATAAAACCCATCCGGAATAATAATATCGGTTTGCAAGAAAGATTGAAAATCTAACAAATACTATTGCGGTGCTTAAAAGTAAAAGCCAGAAAAACATCGCCTCTTTAAGTCCTACAAAATTAAAAGATAAAATACCCTGCGCAATCCACCAGCTCGGAAGTAATGGCGACTGGGAAAGTTTAAAATAGGGTGCAAATTTCCCTAACATAAATATGTCTTCTAGGTTATGCGGTCTTATAACTCTCGGTAATTTAAAAGATAAGAGTACAAATATTATAACCAGAATGAAAAGGTTCACGAACAGGGCTTTAAAATATTTCCTAGGTATAAATCTTATTAGGAATATGGTTAAGGTTATTCCTATCACCGCAGAGATAAACAAAAAAGGGATGAAAAAAAATATCAGGGATATATAAAAATACCAAGGCAGGGCCTTTATTATACCATAAGCGGACATAAAAGGAACTAACAAGAAAACAAATGTCCACGAGCTTAACACGAGTGTCTCAATGAACCTGCTTATAAATATACCCTTATAGTTTAAGGGCATTGAAAAAAGAAATTCTACCTCTTCGGAACCATACATTGTGGAATATGCCACTATAATGTTGCTGAATATAAGCATACAGAAGAGGCTAAAGAAAAATAGGAATAATATCCTACTAATAAGAACTATCCCCACGCCCTGGATAGCCTGTAGCATTGCAAACAACTTATATGCAAATAGAAAAAGCCCTGCCAGAAAAATAAAACTGGAAAAACCGACAAAGAGTATCTTAAATGTAGAATGCTTCCGTATAGAATGTAACTTATTATTTAGAATATTAAATTTTACCTTTAGGATCGCTGATAAACTATGCATTTTTTGATTTTTGACCGTTTTCTTCCTCGGTTATCCTTAGGAAGATGTCCTCAAGTTTCCCTTTTACGCCACTTAACCTGCTAAGCATATCTACGGTTCCAATTGCGACAAGTCTTCCCTTATCTATAATTCCGATTGTATCCGCCAGTTCCTCTGCAAAAGAAAGCGTATGCGTGGAGACAAAAAGCGTAAGCCCCTCTCTGGATTTAGCCTTAAGGATATCTTTTATAAGGCGCCCGCTGTGCGGGTCTAAGCCCACCATTGGCTCGTCTATTATCATAACCTTTGGATTATGTATAAAGGCGGTTGTGAATATCAATTTTTGTCTCATACCATGAGAAAAATCCTCTATAAGATGGTCTTTATAATCGGATAATCCAAAGAGCTCAAAATACATATCACAATCCTTCACCAGTTTTTTCTTTTCAACATTGTAAATATCTCCTACAAATTCAACGAACTCCTTGGCGGTCAATTTATCATATAAAAAAGGGAAATCGGGTATATAGCTTATAAGGCTTCTTGCTTCAATGTAATCCCTCTGGATGTCATAACCGCCTATATATGCCCTTCCAGACGTAGGTTTAATAAGGCCCGTCAACATCTTAATAGTAGTGGTCTTTCCTGCTGCATTAGGACCCAAAAAGGCAAAGAACTCTCCCTTTTTTATTTCAAGATTCAGGTTATCAACTGCTATTGTGTCGTTAAATATTTTAGTAAGATTTTGGGTTTTTATCATATTAAACCTAATTCCTTAATTCCCAATTCCTATATCTATATCTAATATTTATCTATGTTCTAATATTTTTATCTTCAACTTTCCAAGA
>VGKN01000259.1 GCA_016867055.1 Candidatus Omnitrophota bacterium | reverse complement strand
ATGTCAGAAGGAACTTATAGATAAACTAAGAAAACTCGGGCTTGTAGTAACAGGCGTAAGCATAGATACAGGTTTTACCTTAAGGGAGTTATTTACAAATCTAAAAAGAGTAAACCAGCATAAGGTAATTCTCTTTAATATCCAGTTGGCAAAACTAGTGAATTCTGGGATGACCCTTTTAAGTAGCCTAAAGATGCTTTCGGCTCAGCTTGGAGATAAAAACCTAAGACGTATAATAGAAGAGGTTTCAAGGGATATAGAAACAGGGAGCAGTTTTTCTGGTGCACTTTCAAGACATCCCAAGGTATTTAACAATTTTTTCTGTTCAATGGTTAGGGCGGGGGAAGAAACAGGAAAATTAGATATTGTCCTAAACAGGCTTTCAGATTTCCAAGAGCATCAATTGGAATTGACACAAAGCGTAAGAACTTCTCTAATATATCCTACTATATTAGTTTTGCTATCTACGGCGATTATAATATTTATCGTTACTTCTATTATCCCAAGTTTTGTAGAAATGTTTAGAAGCGCTTCTCTGAGATTGCCCACTATAACGATTATGTTGTATGAATTTGGGAAATTCTTGATGAGATTTTGGTATATTATTTTATTTATTGCCGTATTTTTTACTATAATTATTAAGGTTTATATAAAGACAGAAAAAGGTTCCTATAATTTGGATAGTCTTTTGTTAAGTTTCCCTTATTTTGGAGGTTTGTTTCGCAGACTTTATGTATCGCGATTTGCAAGAACCCTTTCTATGTTAATATCAAGCGGTATTCCTATTCTCCAGTCGCTTATTATAGTGGAAGAGGTTGTTACAAATAAAATTATAGCCAAGACCATAAGAGATGCGAGGGAATCTGTGGCTAAGGGTTCAAGGATACATGAGCCCCTTAAAATAAGCAGGGAATTCCCCCAAGAGGCAGTCCAGATGATATCTATAGGCGAGGAATCAGGAGAATTAGAGGCTATGTTAGAAAAGATAGCAGATTTATACGATACCTTAATATCATATAATTTAAAGCGCTTGGTTAGTCTGCTTGAGCCCTTTTTCCTTTTGGTTATGGGCGGAATTGTGATAGTAATAATGGCTTCTGTCTTATTGCCATTATTTGATATGGTAAAGGTGCTTAGAAGATAATAAAATCAAAAAGAGGAGGGATAGGTTATGCATAAATTAAAGGGTTTCACCCTTATAGAATTGCTTATAGTAATTGCAATAATAAGCATCCTTGTTGGTATTGCCATACCGCGCTTTAAGGGTATGAAAGACGAAGGAAACTATGCCAAGGCACAGGGTGAGGTACGAGCGCTTAGGGCTGGGGTTGAGTCTTATTATATCCATCAAAATCCAAGCGCTTACCCATTAGAGGGTGCTAACTGGCAGAATGCTTTAACCAGCGCCACCCCAAGGATAATAGATACAGTATTATATGACCCATTCGGCAGTACACGAACTACCCCCTATTCCTATGATTTGTCTTCCAACGGGCAGTATTATGTTATATATTCTGTAGGGATAAATGGAAATGGCTCAGCCACAGTTTCAGATACAGGCGTAGTAACTGTTACCAATAATGCCATTTGGACATCAAATAGTCGTTAGTAATAGTATTAAAAATTGCGCATCCTAAAAAGAATAGAAAACCGCTCAAAACTTTCTTGAGGGAGGCCTTTTATAAGGCTAACAATGGTTAAGAGCCATCGTTGGCGCATATAGTTTGTTAAAGTTTTTTTAAGATGATAATCTTATACAGAAATCATCAAGTGAAACATTTTATCCA
Source organism: Candidatus Omnitrophota bacterium (assembly GCA_016867055.1). The sequence goes on along the minus strand of VGKN01000259.1, from coordinate 1,389 downwards.
ACATAAACAGAGAGCTGATGAGACTACAGAATTTCTAACAGGGTTTACCCTATTAGAGATCTTACTTTCAATGGTCATTATGGCAGTTGGCATAACTGCCCTTGTATCCGTATTTAGCATGGGAATATTTTCAAATCAGGATGCAGAGAACACTGCAATTGCAATAAATCTTGCAACCGAGAAGATAGAAGAACTGAAAAACAAATCATTTGCAAGTATAGTCAATGAACCCCAGACGCAAGTCTCTGATTTTCCCACCTTTACCAGAAGCGTCTCTGTTATTACAACTGGCACAAATCCTGCCTCAAGCCTAAAAGAGGTTACTGTAAACGTAAACTGGCAGACTAAATCCCAAAATCAGACACACAGCCTAACCGCACTTTTTGCTGATTTTTGATATGGGAAAAAGAGGCATTACACTTGTTGAATTATTAATAGCATTGTTTATAATCTCTGCCCTTTCAGGAACCATAGCCTTTATATTCGTTAGCCTCCTTAAGACATGGGATTCTCAGAACAAGAGATTTGGTGCAAGGCTTGAGTCATCCATTGCCCTGGATACGCTTATCCATGATTTAAGAGAAACCCTTTCTGTAACTGATGCGCAAAATAGAACAATCTCCATCTGGTTCAGAGACGCTGATTTGGATGGAAATCAGGATTCTAACGAGGTGGTTACCTTTAACTGGGATGGTGTATCGGGTAGCAGCCTTACAAGGACGCAGACAATTTCCAAAATGATAGCAAACAATATAAGCAATTTTCAACTGAATTATTTTGATAGCAATGATATAGAATTGCCAAGCCCTATTACTTTGCAGTCTGAAAGGGATAAGATAAAACTTATAACCATAACAATTTCAAGTTCTAAAGATGCCGAGACACTGACCTTTCGTTCAAATGCAAGACTTAGGAATAGGTAATATAATAATTGTAATTAGTAACTGTGATTAATTAAATATAAGAATATTGTTAAATAATAAGGGTTTTCTGTTACTATTCAGTTTCGCTATAATTGTTACACTTTCCTTGTTGGTGGCAGTATTTCTTTTTTTAAACGCTATAGTAATAAGAGACACGGGTTTTCAAGAGATAGACAGGAAAAATTTTTACCTTGCAGAAAGTGGAATAAACAAAGCAGTCTGGTATCTTGAAAACACTGCACCGGATGGCTCAACAGATGGCTCATGGAGAACCTCGGGTTTAACTGAGAATTTAGGCGGGGGAAGTTATATTATGACTGTAGAGGATTTTAATCTGGCGTCATCAAGCTCTGGCGCTACTATTAGCGCCACTTCATCGAGACTCACAAATACACCTGACAAGGCTATAGACAAAAATATGTCAACCTGGTGGGAATCAAATGTTCGCCCTACTTTTTTAAAACCT
>VGKN01000258.1 GCA_016867055.1 Candidatus Omnitrophota bacterium | reverse complement strand
CATAAACAAACTCTACATAAAGAGAAAGAAAAATGCAAATTCTATGGATTATGATGACCTCTTAACAAACTGGCTTAGGCTTTTGACCGAGATAAAAGAGGCTTCTGAGAGATACAAGATGCAGTTTAGATATATCCTTGTGGATGAGTATCAGGATACAAATCGCCTTCAATATGAAATAATAAAGCCCCTTTCCTCATATCACAAGAATATCCTTGTAGTAGGAGATGATGCTCAGAGCATCTATTCCTTTAGAGCCGCCCAGGTAAGAAATATTCTAGATTTTCCAAAGCATTTTAAGGATGCAAGGATTTATAAACTCCAGATAAATTACAGAAGCACCGCTAAAATCTTACACCTCGCCAACGAGAGTATAAAGAATAACGTTGAGCAATATCCAAAACGCCTTACAAGTTTAAATTCCAGAGGACCAAAACCTGCCTTGGTAAGATTACAGGATATAAACCAGCAGTCTTCTTTTGTTGCTCAGCGGGCGCTTGAGCTGAGGGATAAGGGAATTTCCCTTAACGATATTGCGGTATTATTCCGCTCGCGCTATCAGGCAGCGGAATTGGAACTTGAGTTTTTAAAGAGGAATATCCCCTATGTGATAAGAGGGGGTATCAGATTTTTTGAGCAGGCACACATAAAGGATGTATTAAGTTATCTCAGGATTATTCTAAATCCGAGGGATGAGGTGGCATGGAAAAGAGCCTTAGGTTTATACGATGGCTTTGGCAAGGTAACAAAGGATAAACTTTTTATTGAACTTTCAAAATATGATTTTAGTTTAAATACAATATTTAGCAGTAGGTTTAAGATAAAACTTTCGCAGAAGGCGGATAAATCGTGGCAGACTTTTTGTCGGCTTATGCGGCTTTTAGAAGATGAGCCAAACAGGAATAATCCCTCAAACCAGATAACCCTTATAATAAACTCCGGATATGACAAGTATGTTTTAAATTCCTTTGAGAATGCGCACGACAGGCTTGAAGATTTAGAGGAACTCTCCAATTTTGCCCATACATATAACTCTCTAAAAGAATTTCTTCAGGATATCACCATAAGAGAAGGCTTTAGGGGTGAGACCCTGCTTGGGGTAGCAAAGGAAGAAGAATTTTTGGTGTTATCTACTATTCATCAGGCAAAGGGCCTTGAATGGAAGGCAGTTTTTATAGTAGGCCTTAGCGACGGTCATTTTCCACATCCAAAATCTATGGACAACCTTAAAAATCTTGAAGAAGAAAGAAGATTATTCTATGTTGCCATAACAAGAGCAAAGACCCACCTGTATCTAACCCATCCTATGAGCCATCCCCATTATAAATTTGGCGAGGTTATCTCGCGGCCCTCCTTATTCATAGACGAACTCCCCCAAAATACCTATAAAGTGTGGGAGATAGAAACAGAGTAAAGATAAGATTAAGGTTTAGGCTGAGGTGGAGGATAATCCCTTTTTTAAATTGACTTAACTTTTCTAAAATAGTATTATTTGCTAAAAGCCACAAAGAGGTGGTAATGGGTTTAAGTAGGTAGAAAATGTAACAAATTGAAGACTATTAGTAGGGAAGGATAGACTTGTGAAAAAATTTATAGTTTTTCTATGTATTTGTTTATTTCTAGACGGGTGCGCAACAACAGGTGAAGCAAATAGGTATTACTTAAAAGAAAAACTTCCCCCAAAAAATATTAATGAAGTTGAGGTGTTAAAGGAAAAACCAACACGACCTTATATTGTAATTGCAGATTTTCAAGCCTCATATGCTACTGTTAAACATATGCGGAAAAGGGCTGCAGAAATCGGTGCCGATGCTGTGATTGTAACACATACTGGTGGTTGGTATTCATATGATGAAGTTTGGGCAGAAAATGACAGATATTCAAATAGCTATACTGAGCTAATTGGCACAGCGATAAAATATAAAACAGAATAACAAAAGGAGAGTTTTTCTATGAAAAGAATATATTTTTTAGGTCTAGTGTGTATATTTTTAATGATATGTGGTTGTGCAACTGTCAATGTAACAAAAACGGCTAAAGGGTATTTTTCTGCGACAAACCCCAATGAAATTGAAATACTTATGACTAAACCCGAGCGTAGCTTTATTGAGCTTGCTACAGTAACTACTGTAAATTGGCCTCCAGGAGATACTGCAAAGATGCACAATTCCTTAAGGGCAAAATGTGCACCGCTTGGGGCTAATGCAGTAGTTTTAATATCCTCTGGTATTAATAATAGCGGACTTTATTGGGCAAGTGGGGTAGCTATCCGCTATAAAGATCAGTTGAAACAGAAAATAAGGAAAACGGGTCAGAGTCGTTTATTTAAGGACTTTGACCTCCAACGCTTCCCGAAAAAACCTACCCATACGCCTCTTTTCTGTGTTTTATTCTGTCGTTTATCTTAAGCAATATTATTTTTCCAGTCTTACCATACAAAAATAATAAAATTAGAAAAATGTTAGGTAAAAAATAAGGTTGATTTTTTTACCAAACAAAGTATAATTTTATCAGGAAAATGTTTGGTAAAGGAGAGATACTATGGGCGTTATCAAAGGAGTGTTAAAAGAAGAATTGGAAAATTCTCTTGATATGTTAAAGCGCTATCAGGAGGAGGTCGCAAAGATTAAGGGTTGCCTCATAAGGAAAAAAATAGGTAAGAACTGCTACTATTATTTAGCAAGACGACAAGGCAAGAAGGTGAGATTTATATACAAAGGACCTATTTCTGATGAGATAAAAAAAGCCTATGCTAAACAAAGGCAAACGCTTAATAAATATAAAAAGTTGTTATCCCATGTTAAGAAACAGATAAAATTCTTAAGGAGAGCCTTGCGTGGAAAAGAAACAGTCTGAGTTATGTTTTGAGATTCTAAGACGGTTTAACAAAGCGGGAATACTGAAGGATTTTATTCTTATAGGTAGTTGGTGTGTATTTTTTTATAAAGAGTATTTTTCCGATGATTCATATACAGACCAGATAACAATAAAAACAAGAGATATCGATTTTCTGATAGATAACCCCGCAAAAATAAAACAAGAAGTTAATATACCAGAACTTCTTGAAGATTTAGGTTTTATCATAATCTTTAAAGGCAGTAAGGGATATATTAAGCTTGAACATCCATATTTAATACTTGAATTTTTAGTCCCTGAAAAAGGCAAGGGTACAGATAAACCTCAC